>DATKWP010000072.1:0-4565 GCA_035529535.1 Anaerolineae bacterium
GATTCATATAACTTTCGTCCTTTGGCAACAAGCGGCCCAACGACTAGGATTCATGCGGCGCGCAGCCGCCGCATAATCCCGAGTCGAACTAAGCCGGTCGTACTGATCTGTAACTGAATTGTACTCTTGCTTGGGGATTAAGGCAAAGCCACGCTTGGGGGAACGCGCCGCGGACTGAGCCAGGGGTAGCCCATCCGCGCACGTGAAGCGTCATCCGGCCCGGGGCGAACGGCTTTGGGGCGAGTCACATGCCAGACCAGGCGACTCTCCGGCCGGTGTAACGGTCTGGCGCAGCCCATTCGCCGCTACCGGGGCGCGCCTCAAGCCGCCCTCGTCGCTGCCCTCAATCCCATCATCCGCGGCTGGTCGCTGTACTACTGTGCTTGTGTTGCCAAACGCGCCTTCGCCCGCATAGATAGCCAGGTCTACCGCAAACTGTACCAATGGGCGCAATATCGCCACCGGCGCAAGTCCCCCCGCTGGCGCTTCGAACGTTACTGGCAACGCCAGGGCACGCGAGACGCCTTCAGCGACGGGACGAGCACCCCGGCCCCCCACGAAGATACGCCGATTCTCCGGCACGTCAAGAGCCTGCCCTGAGCGCAGCGAAGGGTCAGCGGTGGCAAAAGCCCCTACGACGGCGACTGGCTGTATTGGAGTCAACGCCGCCCCGCCGACCATAACTGGGCCGCTCGCCTGAATAGCTTTGCAGACAGGTAGGCGGGCTTACTTTGGCTGCCCTACCAGTAGGCCGATTATGGGGAAGGACATCAAAATCAAGAATGCAATCCCCATAACCCAATTGAGCCACTTTTTCTGTGGATGATTCACCCAGTAGAACAGAATCAACGACAGGAACAAGGACTGCAAGAGAACCTCCGGAAGGCCCCTCAAGTGGACCCACAACGGAAACACCGTATAGAGCATTCCCTCCAAGGAGCCAGGCGTTGGCCCGAAGGTGCCGATGATCCCCACTACCACCAGGACGATCCACATCAGCAGCCAACCGTTCTTCTTTCCGAAAAACGGCTCACGGAGCAGATAGAAGACGACCCCGAACAGAATTCCCCTGATGGGCTGGAACAACGGCCCCACCATCACCCATGGGTCATTTGTCTGCCGCATTATGAGGTTGAGGCTGGACTCTGCGAAAAAACGCGTATAGTCAAGGATCGTAGACGCCAACAGACCCATGATGAAGTACGTAACGGTATGGGTCACAATCGTCTTGACAATAGCCTCGATCAGAGTTGGTCGTGTTTGACTCACCGTAAGTCTCCTTTCAGGCAAACTCTTCTCATTTTCCAAACTTGAATGGATCACAACTCAAAACAATGCGCTCAAGCGATCCACTACCTTTGAGATCTGTCGCTTGCGCCTCAAGCTAAACCAACCCACACTCCCCGCTCCACAGACGGTTGCGCCTCTTGATTCGCAGATCTCTCTCATCTGGGCCACGGTTTGGTTTCGCCCCCACCCAGCAGGGAAAAAGCCGGTCACTAAACAAGCAACCTTCTTACCCTGGGTCTTTGGGACTTGCGGGGTGAACACCTGTTCGACGCCATATCTGGCCATTCTGCGGTGATCTTACCCAAGATGTGGCGGCAAAACGCTGCGAACTGGACTGTTACCCCGCGAAATCCCAGAGAGCCCGGATTGGGAATGAAACGGATTCAGCAACAGACAATAGGAGGTAAGGACTATGGCTGGGTTGATCGAAAAGAGCATGTTGGCTGGATTGGGTCTGCTGACGTTGACCCGCGACAAGGTGAGGCAGTTCGTGGACAAACTGGTCGAGGAGGGGGACGTCAAAGCAGAGGAAGCCCCAGGCGTCGTTGACAAACTGGTGGCCCGGGGCGAGGAGGAACGGGAAGAGCTGCGCAAGATGGTGCGCCAGGAACTGGACAAGGCCCGCACCAGCATCCCTCTGGCTTCCCGGAAGGACATCGAAGACCTGAGCAAAAAGATTGACGGATTGACGGCCAAAGTCGAGGCGCTGGCGGCCGAGAAGCCGGCCAGGAAGCAGGCGAACTAGTCCTCAACAGACCTTCCCGAAAGACTCGGAGCTTTCGGGAAGGTGGCTGGGCCACTGGACTTTCCTGTCCCTGCGTTGTATACTTGAGGCAGACTACAGGAGGGTGCAGAAATAGGCGGATGAGTACATCCGTGCGGACTCGTACATCCACGTGGCAATTCCTGAGGAAACTGCTGAAACGCCGGCCCCGCAAGATCGGCCTGGCCCTCAGTGGGGGCGGAGCGCGCGGCCTGGCCCACATCGGCGTGCTCAAGGTGCTGGAGCGAGAGCGCATACCGGTTGACGTGGTGGCCGGTACGAGCATGGGCGGTGTCATCGCTGCCCTCTACGCGGCCGGCATCTCTGCCCGCGAGATGGAGAAAGAGGCACGGCGCATCTCCAGCCCCCGCCAGTTGATCGCGCTCATAGATCGCACGCTTCCCCGGCGGGGGCTCCTGCAAGGGCACAAAATCATGGAGTACATGGCCCGCTGGCTGGAGGGGCTGACCTTCGACCAACTGCCCATCCCGCTGGGCCTGGTGGCGGTAGACCTGAACGGAGGGCAGACGGTGGTCTTCCGAGAGGGGCTGGTGCTGGATGCGGTGCGGGCCACCATCGCGGTGCCGGGGCTGTTTGCCCCGCTGGAGCGGGAGGGCCAGTTGCTGGTAGATGGAGGGCTAATGGACAACCTCCCGGTAGACGTGGTCCGCCAGATGGGAGCGGACGTGGTGATTGCCGTGGACATCTCGACCGGCCAGCAGGCGGTGGCCGGCCTGGTGCAAGAGCTACATGGCCGCCGCTCCATACTGGATGGGCTGCTGGACATGATGGACGTGTTGTGGCGTTCGGTCGCTCTGCTCACCAACGAGGTCAACCGCCGCGTCCTGGAAGAGAACCCACCCAACCTGCTCATCCACCCCACCCTCCCACCCGGCATCACCGTTTTCACCGGCTTCACCCGCGCGGCAGAGGCCATCGCCGCTGGCGAACAGGCCGCTACTGAGATGCTCCCACAAATCCGGGGCCTCACGGGAGACTTTATCTGAGGCCTCACCTGAGACTCTACCTGAGCCCGAAATCGCAATCCGCAATCCGCAATCCGAAGTCCGAAATCCGAAATCGCCATGGCCCGCTTACCTGTCCGTAGCGTCCGGCACCTGCAGCGTTACCGCGAGATAGCCCAGGTCTTTATCCGTCACGGCTTCGGCGAACTGGCGGAGACGCTGGAACTGCTGCCGTACCTCTCGCTGCCCCGCCGGCTATTGCGCCGGGGACGGCCGCCGGCCTCCCCCATGGGAGTGCCGCAGCGGCTGCGCCTGGCGCTGGAAGAACTCGGCCCCACCTTCGTCAAACTGGGCCAGATGCTCAGCGCGCATCCCGACCTGCTCCCCCCCGCGTACATCGTGGAATTCGCCAAACTGCAGGACACCGTGCCTCCCGCCGAGTGGGAACCGGTTCGCGCACAGATCGAAGAGGAACTGGGCGCGCCGTTGGAGAGGCTGTTCACCACCTTCGATCCGACTCCCATCGCCGCGGCGTCGCTTTCCCAGGTACACGCGGCCACGCTGTCCGATGGCGCGGACATCGTCGTCAAAGTGCAGCGCCCAGGCATCGAGGCCACCATCGAGACCGACCTGGAGATCATCTTCGACCTGGCGCGCTTGCTGCAGGCACGCACCCCACTGGGGGAACTGTACGACCTGCCGGAGATCGCCGAAGAGTTCGCCGCCACGCTGCGAGCCGAACTGAACTTTTACCGGGAAGGAGCCAACGCCGATCGCTTCCGTGCCAATTTCGCCGACGAATCCTACTTGCACATCCCGCGCGTACATTGGGACTATACCACCCGTCGCGTCGTGACGTTCGAACGCATCTATGGCATCAAGATTGACGACGTCGAGGCACTGGACGCGGCAGGCTACGACCGCCACCGCATCGCCCTGCACGCCGCCCGCATGATCGTCAAGGAGATGCTGGAGGATGGCTTTTTCCACGCCGACCCCCACCCCGGCAATTTCTTCGTCACGCCGGGAGAGGTCATCGGCGCAATGGACTTTGGGATGGTCGGCCACCTGAGCCAGCGCCTGCGGACCGACCTGATGCGCCTCTACGCGGTGGCTATCCAACTGGACGAGGAAGGGATCGTGGATCAGTTGGTTCGCATGGGGGTGGTTGCGAGCACGGTGGATCGGGCCGGACTGCGACGGGACGTGACACGCATGCTGCACAAGTACTATGGCATGCCGCTGGGGACGGTGCGGGCGCGCGAGGTGATCGAGGAAGCCATGCCCATCGTCTTTCGCCACCGCCTGCACCTGCCCTCCGACCTGTGGCTGCTGGGCAAGACGATTGGGATGATGGAGGGAGTGGGGCTCAAACTCGATCCCGACTTCGACGTGTTCGCCGTTTCCGAGCCTTACGTCCGGCGCTTTGTGGGCCAGATGGCTTCCCCACGCTTCTGGGGGCCGCCGCTACTCAAAGGAGCGGGGGACTGGGTCGAGTTCCTGGGCCTGGTCCCGCGCGTCGGCGCCCGGCTGCTGGCCCGCGCCGA
>DATKWP010000073.1:0-2156 GCA_035529535.1 Anaerolineae bacterium
GGCTCGTCCAGAAAGAGCACCCTGGGTTCGTGCAACAACGCGCGGCAGATGGCCAGTTTCTGCTTCATCCCTTTGGAAAAGTTGCCCGCCAGGTCGTCGCGGCGGTCCCACAGCCCCAGCAGGCGCAGATACCTCTCCACCTGGCCGGCCACGTCTTTCACCTCGTACAGGTTCGCAAAGATGGTCAGGTTCTTTTCGGCGCTCAGGCGGTCGTACAGGCCGGGCGTTTCGGTGAGGATGCCCACGCTGCGACGAATCGCGGTGTCGTCGCGCCCGACTTGCAGGCCGTTGACCGTCGCCTGCCCGGAAGTTGGCCCAACCAGGCAAGTGAGCATGCGCACGGTGGTCGTCTTGCCGGCGCCATTGGGGCCGAGGAAGCCAAACACCTCGCCTTCCTTTACGTCGAGCGTCAGATTGTCTACGGCGGTCAGGTTACCGAATTTCTTGGTCAGGTTTCGTAGCTGAATCATCTCAACCCTCAAACCTGGAGCGTTCGATCTGCTCACGCAGCGTGTTCGTCTCATCGCGCGGCTTTGGCTCAAGCGGTGGCACGGGCACTGGGACAGGCACCGGCTCCGCTTCCACGTCGTGCGGGCTGTGTCGAAAAGCGAGTATGAGGCCCAGGTTGGCGAGCGCGACGAGCGCCAGCACGCCTTCGATGGCCCACAAGTCCCACTTGATCGCCAGCAAGATTACGGCCAGTGCATCAATCGCAGCATGCCACACCACGGCGCCAACATAGTATAGCACATTGCGCCGGGTGAACGCCTGCAACACCAACACCGCAAGCGACAGGTGCATCACGATGGACGTCAGCCGTTCGACCGCGCCAGCGAGAGGGATGGGCCAGGGTTGGCCCCAATAGCCGGCCATCTGCTGTTGGGCCAGCGCCAGTGGGTCGCCCGCAAGCCCCAACGTCGCCAGGTCCTGGTTGCGGAGGACGGCCATGTTCACGAACGTCAGCAGCACCAACCCGCCGACGATGATGCTTTCGATGCCGCCGTGCCCCACGCCCAACGTGAGCGCGCTTTTCCACGTGCGGGCGCGGCGCTTGAGCAGCCAGTAGCCAACCGCGCGCGCGCTTTCTTCGCACAGTCCGGCGGTCAGGCCCAGTACAACCGCAATCTGAAGCATGCGCGCCTTGTCCTGGGGCAGAACGCCGATCTGACCCAATCCCCAGTTGAGAGGCAAGTGAACCACTTGTGAGCCGACGAACGTGAGCACACCCACGCCCACCAGCAACCAGCCCGCCTTGCCCGTGCGGCGAGTGAGCCACACGGCTGCCACGACCGGTGCGAAAAGCTCAATCAACGCAGCAAGAGGAAACGTGGCGTAAAGCATACCTGGAATTATACATCAGATCGTCTCGACAGGCACCCCATCGTTCCCCTCGGGCAGCGGCCTGAGGCGGAGGTAACCGGCACGGAACGACTTCCTGGCTGCCACGTCCCCCGCCGCCATCCTCTGCAACTGCCCGGCCAGCTCCTCCGCCGTGCGGAGCCAGTCCTGGGCGCGCAGGCCGGGCGTATGTACCAGCCCCGGCGTGAAGCCGATCGTGTGCACCCCACGCCTCCTGCACCCGGCGGACCAGTTCCGCCACGCTGGCCTGGCTGGCGACGTCGGTCTGCACATCGGCTACGGGCGCATGCTGCCTTGACTTGCGGATGTTTTGCTATACAATGGCTGCAGGGTCAAGGATATGCGACGTGTGACCAAAGGCCACACGCCGCGATGAACCTGTTGCTCTTCCTCGGACTGTATTCCACACAATCAGATGAAGGGGAAAACGGATGTCGGATCCGTGGCCGTTCATCATTGTCATCATCGTACCTGCCTTCATCGGGGCATTGATATCGCTGTCTGCGTTGCTTCCACCCATGCGGAGGTTGTGCCGGCGCAGCCTGGCGGCGAGAAGTGTGGCGATTTGCACGGTGGGGGCAGTATCCTTCGTGATCGGCTTTGGGCTGCTGACGCGCCTGAATGCTGAGGTAGCCTACCTCTTCGGTACCATGGCCATCGTGGATACGTTCGGGCCAGGCCCGGCGGAGGTGACCTGGCCCCCGGAAGTGGAGGCGAACAAGCCTTACGTGGTGCGAGAACTGTGGGTACGCCTGCTGATTCCCCCAGGGACGCGGCGGCCCTGCTACACGAGCCAG
>DATKWP010000074.1:0-3027 GCA_035529535.1 Anaerolineae bacterium
GTGGACGAGACCGACGTCGTCCACTGGCTGACGGCGATGGCAGCGTCCGGCACGATGGCGTGGGAGGTGGACGAAGAGGCCGGCATCTACGGCCACGAAATCACGCTGCTCGACTTCGACAAGGCGACCCTCGATCGCTACCGCCGCATCGCCGACATCGTCCAGCTGCCAGACCTGCCCAACGTCGAGACCGCCATCAGCCTGTCGGGCAGTGCGGCCCAGGGGATCATTCAACGGTACCCCGGCGACTGCGACTACTTTGAGCGCGTCAACATCAAGGCGAAGACGCGGGAGGAAGCGTGCCACATCCTGGCGAACCTGTTGCGCGACAAGGCGCTGGACAAGTTCGAGGGGCCTGACTACCAACTGATCGAGGTCAAGTTCGGGACCTGGAAAACCGACGTGGTCAGAAACGGTGAGCACATCAAGGCCGGCTGCCCAATCTCCTGGGGTCCCGACGAAGTCAAGGCCGGACAGATGCAGGTCTTTCGTGTCACGGGCGAGCCGTGGGAAGTGGAATGGCAATACGGCTGCCAGGACCCGGGCTGGTGCAAGATGGACTGGATCGTCGCCGAACCGGAGAAGGGGCGCGTCGTCAACGCCAGCAACATGCTCGACGTGACCTGGGAGGCGCTCGACGGCACGATCACGCCACTGGACGGCTTCATTGACCCGTACTTCCAGGAGGTGTACCTGGAGGCGGATTCGGTGCCCCTGTTCTCCAAACTGGCCCAGCACGTCTCCCCGCGGGCACTGGAGGATTACGTCCAGCAACTGACCGGCGAGGTCTTCAAGTATACCCACAAATCCGTCAACTACGGCAAGGTGGCCAAGCGCATGTACAACATCTTCCGGCTGACCGGCCGCCACCAGGCCGCCGCCCTGGTCCGCGAACTGTTCGACGAGCCGGCGGCACTCCTGTACCAGGTCTGGTCATTGCTCGATACGATTGACGACGCGGGCAAGCCCGATTCGACGATTGACCGCGAGACCCTGGTGCAGCAGATGGACGAGATGATCCGCAACGTGGTCGCAACCTGCGAAGGCCCGCAGGAGACAGAAATCGTGATGGCACTGCTGAGGCTGCGCGACGACGTCACCGGGCGGGTGCAACACCTGGACCAGGAGTGGAGCACCCTGATCGCAGACTCCAGAGCCAGGGCGGAGCAGATGGTCAACGAGTTCTTCAAGGACAGGCTGTTCAAGATCCCGGAGGTGCGAGAGTTCATGGATTCTCTGGAGGAACGAGCATAGCAGTGACCATGCAGAGGATATGGGCTGGTCACGCTGTCGCGCGTACCTTTCCCGTTACCCGGTACCACATCATCAGTCCAATACCCCGCATCAGTCGCCGCCCGCTCAGCAGCGCGTAGGTCTTGCCTGTCACCTTCCCTGGTTCTTGCGCCGCAAGCCGGGCAAAGGAACGCCCGACGACTTCGAGGGGTACGCCAAAGGCCTCCAAAGCATAGGGCACGCTTTGAGCGTCGGCGGCCAACTTGGGGCTGGTTTTCACGTCTTTGTAAAAATCCGTCGCTACCATACCTGGTATCACCGAGTGGATGGAGATCGGGTGGGCTTTGTTCTCCTGCGCCAGGCTCTTGGTCAGACTGCTAACAGCGGCTTTGGTCGCAGCATAAGTAGCCAGGAAAGGCGCCGCCTCACCCCGGCCACCCCTGCCACTCAGGTTGAGCAGGACTCCCCCTCCCCGCTGGACGAAATAGGGGATGATGATGCGGCATGCCTTGAGCGTGCCCGTGAGATTCACCTCCACGATACGCGCGATCTCTTCGTGGTCCAACTCCTCGAGCGGCCGTAGCCCGGCCGACAATCCGGCATTGTTGATCCAAACGTCCACCTTCCCCCAGGTCTCAATCGCATGCTGAAGCAACCTCTCGAGGTCGCCCTGGACAGAGACGTCAACTGTAACACCTGACACGTTGAAACCTTGTCGCCTGAGTGCCTCACACGTCTCTTTGACCGCCGATCCCTGGCGCGAGCATATCACCACGCTGGCACCCTCTTGAGCACACGCCCCGGCAATAGCACGGCCTATGCCGCGTGTTGATCCGGTAATGACAATGACCTTGCCCTTTAGCTTCATCTATCACCTCCCAAAGCAACGATTGTAACATAACCAGGTCACAAGGGGAAATCCCCGGCTCGATTGCTGACAAAAACGCAAAAGTGTGTTAAGATAGATTAGATTGTTTGAAAGCCCGGTTTCTAAGAAAAGGAGGCCACGATGGATTGGATCAAGGTGCTCGCCCAGGACGAACTTCCCGCAGGCACACGCCAAGTCGTGAAAGTCGCCGAGCGCGACGTCCTGCTCGTCAACCTCAAAGGGCAGGTCTACGCCGTGGACAACCGCTGTCCGCACATGGGGGCTTCCCTGGCACAAGGTCAAGTGACAGAGGAGGGCACGATCATCTGCCGCCGGCACCACAGCGCCTTCGACCTGCGCACCGGCGACGTGAAGGACTGGGCTCCGTGGCCGCCCGCCGTGGGGCGTGTGCTGGGGGCCATCTCGCGCGAAAAACCGCTGCCCGTCTTCCAGACCAAGGTGGAAGATGGGAGCATCTGGGTGGGCCTCGAGGAACCCCAGTAGTCTGTACAGGAGCGGTGAATGGCGATTGCCCTGTGGTGGGTGCGCCGCGATATGCGCCTGGCGGACAACCGCGCCCTGACCGCCGCGCTGTCCCATGCCGGCCAGGTCATCCCCGTGTTCGTCCTCGACCCGCTGCTCCTGGCCGCGCCCGACGCTGGCCCACAGCGCGTGGCCTTTCTGCTCGGGGGACTGCGGGCGCTGGATGGGGCCTTGCGCGCCCGGGGCAGCCGCCTCATCGTCCGCCGAGGCGATCCGTCCCGTGAACTGGCCCGCCTGCTATCCGAAACCGGCGCCGATGCTATCTACGCCGAGGGAGATACCTGGCCCTACGCCCGAAGCCGCGACGCGCGAGTCAGCCGGACCTTGCCGCTACACCTGGTCGGCGGGCTCACGCTATTCCCGCCTGAGGCCACCCTGAAGGC
>DATKWP010000075.1:0-7075 GCA_035529535.1 Anaerolineae bacterium
GGCATGGCGGTGACGGTGGTCGGGCTGCTGGCTCTCACGTTCCTGAGTGGGCAAACGACGTTGGGGTTCATCATCTTTAGCCTCATGCTGCTGGGGTTTGGCTTCGCTCTCTTCTCGTCTCCCAACATGAACGCCATCATGAGTTCCGTCGAGAGCCGGTACTATGGCATCGCCTCCGCCATGGTCGGCACCATGCGCCTGATCGGCCAGATGTTCAGCATGGCCATCGCTACGCTGATATTCGTCATCTATATCGGCAAGGTTCAGATTACGCCCGAGTATTATCCCGTTTTCTTGACCAGCCTGAAGACGGCATTCATCATTTTCGCTGTGCTCTGTTTCGGTGGCATTTTCGCCTCGCTGGCGAGAGGGAAAGCCCGATAAAGTCTGGACTTGAGAAGTCCTGGAGACTTCCGAAGTCTGAACTGAAGGAGGTATGTTGACCACCAAAGTATACGACGTCATCGTCATCGGCGCAGGGAGCGTCGGGCTGCCCACGGCCTTCTTCCTGGCCCAGGCCGGGTTCAAGCCGCTGGTGATTGATCAGTTCGCCAGCCCGGGCCAGGGCTCTAACAAGGCGGCCATCGGCGGCATCCGCGCTACCCACTCCGCTCCTTCCAAGATCAACCTGTGCCTCAAGTCCATCGAGGTCTTTTCCACCTGGCAGGAGACCTACGGAGACAACATCGAGTGGTACCCGGGAGGCTACTCCTTCGTCGCTTATCGGGAGCAGGAGGAGCGTGCCTTGAAGGACTTGCTGAAGGTCCAGCAGACTTATGGGCTGAACATCCGCTGGCTGGAGCGGGACGACCTGCTGGAGGTGATCCCGGACCTGAAGCGGGAGGGCCTGATGGGAGGGACGTTTTCCCCGCAGGATGGCTCGGCCTCGCCTCTGCTCAGCGCCCACGCCTTTTACACCCAGGCGCGGGCACGGGGGGTAGAGTTTCACTTGCGCGAGCGGGTCACCGGCATCATCCGGCGCAGGGGGCGGGTCGTGGGCGTGCGTACCGACCAGGGAGGCTATGCGACGGGGACGGTCATCAACGCGGCCGGCCCCTGGGCACGGGGGGTAGCCCAGATGGCGGGGCTGGATGCGCCCGTGGTGCCGGACAGCCACGAGGCGGGGATCACCGAGCCGGTGGCCCACTTTCTGGGGCCGATGGTGGTAGACGTCCGTCCCGCCGATGGCTCCAAGAACTATTACTTTTATCAGCACAGGCCCGGCGCCATCGTCTTCTGCATCACGCCGGAGCCGCCCATCGTCGGCACCGACCGGCGGGAGACGTCGGTGTTTTTGCCGATGATCGCCCGGCGCATGGTGGACCTGATGCCCAAACTGGCCAACGTCAAAGTACGGCGCACCTGGCGCGGCCTGTATCCTATGACGCCCGATGGGTCCCCGATCGTGGGACGGGTGCGGGAACCGGAAGGGTACATCTACGCCGTCGGGATGTGTGGGCAGGGGTACATGCTGGGGCCGGGCGTGGGGGCGCTGCTGACTCACCTGGTGCAAGACAACCTGACGCCCGAGGACGAGCAGGCCCTGGAGGAGTTGGGGCCGTACCGGGAGTTCGGGGGTGAGGAAAAACTGAAGTGACGACCCGCATAACCTTCCCGAAGGCTCGACATTCCAACAAGCCGGGCACCGCTGTAGAAGCCTTCGGGAAGGTCCGAACGACATTACAACAGGCTGGGTACCGCTGTGAAAGCCTTCGGGAAGGCAATTCGCTCGAACTTGACTTGACAGATGGAAGGATTGCACGTATTATACTAGTGCTCCGTCGGGTTTGGGTTGGTTCTCTATGGATTGTGGCGAGCCTGGACACCCACCGTGTTCTCCACACTTCGGCTGGTGCTTGCGCATGACCTTCCCGAAGGCTCGACATTACAACAAGCCGGGCACCGCTGCAGAAGCCTTCGGGAAGGTAATTCAGACGCAGGCGCAGGCCAGAAAGGAGGGCGTATCGGACAGAGCAGCTCAGTGCAGAAAGACGTCGGGTATACCTGAGCCGGCCTTGAGCCGGACCGCTGATCACAGATTTCCACAAACGGAGGAGACCCATGTACAAAAAGTGTGCTCTACTGTTGCTTGCGCTCGTCGTGGCTCTGTCCATGTTCACGGGCTGCAAGAAGGAGACCGGGACGCTCAAGATCGGCCTCGAGGGCCCCATGACCGGCGACTATGCCTATGAGGGCCAGGGCTTCGAGAAGGCCGTCCGGCTGCTGGTTGACCAGACCAATGCGGCCGGTGGTTTGTTGGGCCGCCAGATCGAACTGGTGGTCGAGGACGACGCCGGCGACCCGACCCAGGCCGCGCTCGTGGCGCAGCGGTTGGTAGATGCCAAGGTCGTCGCCGTCATCGGCGCCTACAACTCGACCGCCACCGAGCCTGCCTCTGCCATCTACAACGAGGCCGGCATTCTCCACGTCACCCCCTCCTCGACAGCCACGCGGCTGACCGAGAAGGGCTACCAGCGCTTCTTCCGCGTGTGCTTCCTGGATGACCGCCAGGGGTTGTTCGCCGCTCAGTTCGCCAATGAAGTGCTGGGTGTGCAGACCTTTGGCATCCTGCACGACAACTCCACCTACGCCCAGGGGCTGGCCGAGCACAGCAAGCGCTACGCGGAGGAGCTGGGGATCAACGTCGCCTTCTACGACGCCATCAATCCTGACGACACCGACTTTACGCCCATCCTGACCAACATTGGGGCGGTCGGGCTGGACGCGATCTACTTCACGGGTTACCATGCCCAGGGCGGCCTGCTCTTGAAGCAGAGCGGCGAACTGGGGCTGGACCTGACCTGGATGATGGGGAACGCCTGCAACAACCCTGAGTTGGTCCAGATCGCCGGGCTGGCGAACGCGGTGGGCACGTACATCACGACCGAGCCGCTGCCCAAGGACGTGGACTATCCCGAGGCGAAAAAGTTCGTGACTGACTTTGAGGCCAAGTATGGCCAGTCGCCCGACAGTGTATGGTGGATGATGGCGGCCGAGGCATTCAACGTCATCCGCTACGCCATCGAGCAGACCAAGTCCACCGACTCGGCAGTACTGGCCGATTATCTGCACAACACGATGAAGGACTTCCCCGGCCTCACCGGCCCGATCCTGGGCTGGGACGAGAAGGGTGACCGGCTGGGCACCATCCACCTGGCCTACATCATCAACGACAAGGGCGAGTTGATCGTCAACCCACAACAACCGACCAAGTAGACTCGCCGGCCGATGGGGGGGGAGTTCGAGGGGCCTCTCGAATTCCCCCCTTCATCGCGGTCATCTCTGCAGGGTCCACGGGAAGGAGGCCCAACCCCATGCAACTCCTCCAGCAAATGATCAATGGCATTACCATTGGCGCGTTTTACTCGCTGGTCGCCCTGGGCTACACGATGGTCTACGGGGTGCTCAAGTTGATCAACTTTGCCCACGGCGACATGTTTATGTGGGGAGCCTACCTGGGCCTGACCGGGCTGAACGTGGCGGTGGCCCTGCTGGCTCGGACGAGCCCGTGGGCCATCCCGCCGACCATCATCGTCGTGCTGGTTACGGTGGCCCTGATGGGCGTCCTGGTAGAGCGCATCGCCTACCGCCCGCTGCGGACGGCAGGCCGGCTGGCCCCGGTGATCTCGGCGCTGGGGGCGGCCTTTATTCTGGAAAGCCTGGCCCGCAACGTGTACGGGGCCAGTTACAAGACCTATCCGACCGGGGTCGCGCTTGTTGGCGGCATCAACTTGGGAGGAGCGCGCGTCGGTGTGATGCAGATCGTCGTGCTGGTGGTCTCATTCGTGCTGATGAGTGCGCTGTATCTGTTCGTCCAACGTACCCGCATCGGCACCGCCATGCGCGCCGTTTCGCTCAACCACGACGTCTCGCGACTGATGGGCATTGACGTCAACCGCATCATCGCCATCGTCTTTCTCATCGGCCCAGGCTTAGGTGGAGTAGCAGGGATGATCGTCGCCCTCTACTACGGCTCATTCGACTTTACGCTGGGCTGGGCCTTTGGGTTGAAAGCGTTCATCGCCGCCATCATGGGGGGCATCGGCAATATCCCCGGCGCCATGCTCGGCGGGATGCTCCTGGGCACCATCGAGACGCTCGGGTCTGGCTACGTGTCACCTCAATGGAAGGACGTCATCGCCTACCTGATCTTGATCCTGATCCTGATCTTCCGCCCCACCGGAATACTGGGTGAGCAGGTGGCGGAGAAACTGTGAGGAGGCCACGATGAGAAACTTGCTGAGCCGCCTCCAAAGGATCAATCCGCTCTGGTGGCAGGTGGGCCTGCTCGCCGTAGCGATCCTGTTGCCGCTGCCGATGAACGACTACCTGCGGTCCGTGTTATGGCGCACGGGACTGTACGTCATGTTGGGCCTTAGCCTGAACATCATCGTCGGGTACGCCGGCCTGTTCCAACTGGGCCACGCGGCGTTCTACGCGCTGGGAGCCTACACCGCGGCCCTGCTCAACCTCTACTTGCACGTCCCGTTGCTCCTGACGTTGCCGATGAGCGTGCTCGTGTCCGCCATCTTTGGTTACCTCATCACCCGGCCGATCCTGCACCTGCGCGGTGACTATTTGTGCATCGTGACGATCGCCTTCGGCGAGGTGGTGCGGCTGGCGCTCGTCAACAACATCTTCGGCATCACCGGAGGGGCCAACGGGCTGAGCGGCATCGAACGCCCGGCCCTGTTCGGCCTGGTTTTACGCCAGCCCATCTATCACTACTACCTGATGCTCATCTTCCTGGTGGTCAGCCTGCTCGCCGTGCAGCGGCTGGAGCATTCCCGCCTGGGGCGGGCCTGGATGTACGTGCGCGAGGACGAGGTGGCGGCCGAGGCGATGGGGATTGACACGACGCGCGTGAAAGCGCTGGCCTTCGTCATAGGTTCCGGCTGGGCCGGGCTGGCGGGCGCGCTCTACGCGGGCAGGATTACGGTCATCTCGCCCGACCTGTCCAAGTTCATGGAATCGGTGGTCATGTTCTGCATCGTCGTCCTGGGTGGCACGGGCTCCATCCCGGGGGTGTTCGTCGGCACGCTGGGGATGGTCACCCTGCCCGAGCTATCACGTCCCCTGAAGGCCTGGCGAGACGCCTGGCTAGGCTTTGCGATGGTGGCGATGATGATCCTGCGCCCGGAGGGACTGTGGCCGAGCCGCCGCGTGCAGCTGGAAATCCGCGCGGAGAAGGAAGAAGAACCCCTGCCTGCTCCCGCGGCAGGCAGTTGATCCGGCGGAGGGGACAATATGGCACTTGCAGAGATCCACAAACTAACCAAGCAGTTCGGCGGCCTGGTGGCCGTTGACAGTGTGGACTTACATCTGAACGAGCGGGAGATCCTGGGGCTCATCGGCCCCAACGGTGCCGGGAAAACGACGATCTTTAACATGATCACTGGGATCTACCCGCCCACGGCGGGTGAGGTCTTTTTCCGCGGCCAGTGCGTCGCCCACCCCGCGCTCACCTGGCGCAAGCGGCTGTCTACCCCCGTGTGGTGGTTGAGTTGGCTGCCGGTCCGGGCGGTGAAGCAGAAATGGGATTGCCTGCGTAGCCTGCGCCCTCACGAGATCACGGTACAGGGCATTGCGCGTACCTTCCAGACGATCCGGCTGTTCAACAACCTGACCGCGCTAGAGAACGTGATGGCGGGCCTGCACCACCTCACCGAGGCCGGCGTACTGGGAGCACTCTTCCGGCCCGCTTCTCAGCGCCAGGAAGAAGCCCACATCATCGCCGAGGCGGAGCAGCACCTGGCATTCATGGGGTTGCAGGAATATCGGGACGAACTGGCCAAGAACCTGCCGTATGGCCACCAGCGACGGCTAGAGATCGCCCGGGCACTGGCTGCGGAGCCGTCGCTCCTGATCCTGGACGAACCTGCCGCTGGCCTGAACGAACAGGAGACGCTGGAACTGATGGCGTTGATCCGCCAGATCCGCGACTCCGGGATCACCATCCTGCTAATCGAGCACGACATGAAAGTGGTGATGGGCATCTGCGAGCGCATCGTCGTGCTCGACTATGGCAAGAAAATCGCCGAAGGCACGCCAACCGAGATGCAGCACAACTCGCGCGTGATCGAGGCCTATCTGGGCGAGGAGGAGGTGTGACCGTGGCCCTGTTGCAGATCGAGAACTTGCACACCTACTACGGTCGCGTCCAGGCCTTGAAGGGCATCCACCTGGAAGTGGAGGAGGGGGAGATCGCCACGCTCATTGGCGCCAACGGGGCCGGTAAGACGACGACGTTGCGCACGATCTCCGGCTTGATCCGTCCCCGCGAGGGCAAGATCACGTTCGGCGGCCAGGACATTAGCAGCCTGCCGGCCCATCGTATCGTGGGAGCGGGCATTTCGCACGCCCCGGAGGGCCGCCAGGTGTTCAGCACGCTGACGGTGACAGAAAACCTGAACATGGGGGCCTATAGCCTGGGCGGGGATAAGGAGGCCATCGAGGACAATCGTCGCCGCGTGTTCAGCCTGTTCCCCCGGCTCGAGGAACGCAAGCATCAACTGGGTGGCACGCTCTCCGGCGGCGAGCAGCAGATGCTGAGCATCGGCCGGGCGTTGATGGCGCGCCCCCGGTTGCTGATGCTGGACGAGCCCTCGCTGGGCCTGGCCCCACTGCTGGTCAAGGCAATCTTTGCCACCGTGCGTGAGATCAACGCGCGCGGTGTGACGGTGCTGCTGGTCGAACAGAACGCGCGGGCGGCGCTCAAGATCGCCCACCGGGGGTACGTGCTGGAGACGGGCAAGGTCGTGCTGTCCGGTCCGGCCGACGAGTTGTTGCGCGACGAGCGGGTGCGCAAGGCGTATTTGGGGGAGCAGTAAGAACTCAGGATGAAGTAGGATAAGCAATGAGCGTCTTACAGGAACAGTTGGTCCGGCGCCTCGGCTCACTCGATCGGCGACAGATCATCGCGTGGCGTCAGATGACGCCGGCTCAGCGACTGGATCTGGCGTTTCAGGCCTATCAATTCGCTTTGGATGTAGTGCGTCTGACAGAACGGCGCCGGCACCCCTTCCTATCTCCTGAGATACTCAACTGGCGTATCACCAGGCGCATGCAGGGAGAC
>DATKWP010000076.1:0-3199 GCA_035529535.1 Anaerolineae bacterium
ACGATGCCCACGTCAGGTCGTGCGATGCGGGCCAGGTCAGCGATCTCGCCCACGTCGTACATCCCCATCTCCAGCACAGCGCGTTCGTGCTCGTCCGTCAGGTGCATCAGCGTCAACGGCAGGCCGATCTCGTTGTTGAAGCTAGCCTCGCTCTTGAGCGTGACGTAACGGCGCGCCAACACAGCCGCCGCCAGTTCCTTCGTGGTCGTCTTTCCGACGCTCCCGGTGATACCGACGACGCGTACGCGGTGCCTTTGGCGCCAGAAGGTCGCCATTTGTTGAAGGGCATGGAGGCTGTTGGGGACCTTGATGAGTAGAGGGAGTTGGGGAAAGAAACCAGGTTTTTGGGAAAACCCTGGTTTCTCGGCCAGGTCCAGCGTCGGCGCTTCGAGTTCGACGCTGCGCTCGACGATCGCGGCCACTGCCCCCCGCGAAAAGGCGTCGGCGACGTAGTCGTGGCCGTCGACGCGTTCGCCCTTGAGCGCGACGAATAACGCGCCAGGCTCGGCCCGTCGTGAATCTACCACCGTCCTTGAGATCGACTGGCCCCAGTCCTGCGGCCGGTTCCCCGTCAATCCCTCGATGACGTCTGCGAGCGTCAGCATCCCCCTGCTCACCTCACCACCTCCGCTACCTGCGCCACTGCCTGAGCCCCATCGGGCGGAATACCCAGAACCACAAACAGCCGGGCAGCCAGCCGCTGAAACGCGCGCACGGCCGTCTCAGAAGCCCAGGTTGACGTCTTGGGCCGGTCCAACTTGACCAGGATGATGAGCCGCGGATCAGGCACCGGCCCAAACCCGACGAAAGAGACGATCGTGCCTTCTCTGTCATATCCGCCAGGGATAGGGATCTGGGCGGTACCTGACTTGCCCGCGATTGTATATCCTGGCACCCTGGCCTGAGTTGATCCTTCCTCTACGACCCGCACCATCATCTCCATCAGCGTACGCGCCGCCTGCGAAGAGATGACCTGCGCCTCGACCACCGGCCGGAACGTGAAGACGGTACCATCAGGGGCCACGCGTCGTGCCACGATGTGAGGGCGCAGCCGCATTCCGCCGTTGGCTACCGTGGCCACCGCAGCGATCATCTGGAGCGGCGTCACCGCCAGGCCCTGTCCAAAAGCGTTTATCCCCAGATTAGAGTCGTGCCAGTGCTCGTAATCGTCCGGCAGCCACAACTGGCCGGCGACCTCCCCTGCCAGGTCCACTCCGGTGGGCTGGCCGATGCCGAACGCCTGGACGTACCGGTAAAATGTGTCAGAGCCCATCCTCGTGCTCAACCAGGCCACCCCTACGTTGAGTGAGTAAATCAGGATATCGGTCACCGTCTGCTGACCATAGGCCCGGCGCGAGGCGTTCGCCACCGCCACCCCACCCACTTCAATCGAGCCCTGGTCGTCATAGGTCGTGTCTGGCGTCACCAGGCCCGTATCCAGGGCGGCCGCCACCGTCAGGACCTTGAATACAGAGCCCGGCTCATATTGCTGGCTCACCGCCGGATCCTCAAAAGGGGGCGGATTGAGGCCATAGAAATCATTGTAGCGCCCTGGGTCATAATTGGGCAGGCTGGCCATCGCCAGAATCTCAAAGGTGCGGGGGTCCATGACGATGATCGTCCCCCCCTCGGCTTGATACTCTTGCACCGAGCGTGACAGTTCCGCCTCCGTCAGCGCCTGCACGGTGCGATCCACCGTCAGCACCAACTCCGCTCCTGGCTGAGGGAGCAGGACAGGAGCAACCGTCCACGGGATCTGCTCGCTGGCCGGGTCTACGGGCCCTGTCCATTCCGTCCGCTCTGGCTGCAGAAGTGCATCGTAAAACCCCTCAACGCCGTAGAAACCGGTGCCCTCGGCATTACAGAAGCCGATCACGTGCGAAGCCAACTGGTTCTCCGGGTACTTGCGTTCCCACAACGGCCTGACCGTGAGCCCTTGCAGCCTCAAGGCCGCCACCTGCTCGCCCAGTTCCTTCGGCACGGGAGACGCGAGGCGGACCCAGGCGGCCTGGCCGCGCAACAACTGCTCGATCTGGGCGGCTGGGATATGGAGCAAGGGCCCCAGTGCCGTGGCCACTCCTTGTGCATCCACTACGTAGGCGGTGTCCGCCTCGATGGACCACATCACCGCGTTGCCAGCCAGAACGTGACCGTTCCGGTCGCGGATCGTCCCTCGAGCAGGCGTGTCCAGGCGCAACGGCCGTTCGCGCTGTTCCTTAGCCCAGTCTGCGTAAAACCGATGGTCTACGAGCTGCACCTGCACCAACTGGGCCACGATGACGAACACCAGGCCAATCAGTAACGTGGTCACCAGCCGCAGACGACGGCGCGGTCCATCCGCCATCAAGACATCCTCCTGTTGTCATTCTGAGCGAAGCGAAGAATCTCCCGGCCGCAGGAACTCCACGCGTTCCGCCGGCACGAACCCCAGGCCAATCGCCCGCTCCCCAAGACGGGAGACAGAAGCGGCGCTGGCGAGTTCTACCTCCAGTTGTTGATTCTCACGCTGGAGACGAAACAACTCCACCCGCAATTGCTCGATGTGGCGACCACGGGCCGCTGTCCGGCTCACCAGCGTCAGGTAGAGAGCCGCGACCACCGTCAGCGCAACTACAGGCGCGAACAAGTAGAGGGCCGCGCGCGATCTTATCTCGAACCGGCCACGCTTGATCCCGTGGGTCACCAATCGCATGAAATCGGACATTACACTTTCTCTGCCACTCGCAGGCGGGCGGAGCGCGAGCGCGGGTTGGCCGCTACCTCGTCTGCCGCCGGTTGAACGGGCTTGCGCGTGACCAGCCGCAACGTGGCCCGATGGCCGCAGGTACAAACCGGCGACTCGGGGGGGCAGATGCAGTCCAGGCTCTCCCGGCGAAGGAAACGCTTCACCGCCCGATCCTCCAGAGAGTGAAAACTGATCACCGCCAGCCGGCCGCCGGGCGCGAGTATATCAACGGCCTGAGGCAGCGCCACTTCCAAGGCTGCCAGTTCATCGTTGACGGCAATGCGCAGCGCCTGGAACGTCTGCGTGGCCGGGTGAATGCGCCCGTGCCGCCCTACCACTCGCTCGACGAGAGCGGCCAGTTCCTGTGTCGAGCGAAGCGGGCGGGCTGCTACGATCGCATCCGCGATACGGCGCGCCTGTCTCTCCTCACCGTACCGATATAGCAGTTGCGCCAGTTCTCCCGAGGACAGGTGG
>DATKWP010000077.1:0-12464 GCA_035529535.1 Anaerolineae bacterium
ACCAAAACCTCGCTGCTTTCGTACTCCTGAACGAAGCAGCGTTCCAGCCCCAGTTCCCAGGCACGATCCAACACCGCTTCGTACTCCGCCTCGGTTATTTTGCGATGGAGCGGCGGCAGATTCCTGGCCTTGTGTTGAGGCGCGTATTGGGCCATGATGCTGACGACCATACGAGTGGAAAGGGAGGCCAGAAATGCCAGGCTCTCTTTACTTCCGGCACGATCCTCCGGCAGAACCAGATGGCGGACCAGGAGCCCCCGCTGGGCGACGCCGCGACGGTTGCAGACCAGGTTACCGACCTGCCTGAACATCTCCGCGATGGCCTGCCGGTTGACCTCCACGTAATCGCTGATCCCAGAGTAGGACCTGGCGATGGCATCATCGCTGTACTTGATGTCGGGAAGATAGATGTCAATCAGCCCTTCGAGGCAGCGCAACGTCTCGACCGCGTCGTAGCCATTGGTATTGTAGACGATCGGAATAGGCAGCCCTTGCTCACGCGCGATGCACAGACCCTCAGCCACCTGTGCGATCACGTGGGTGGGTGAAACCAGGTTGATGTTATGCGCCCCTTTGCGTTGAAGCGCCAGCGTCTCGTCGGCCAGTTCGTCTGGAGATAGCGTGCGGGTGGTGATCTCGTCAGCGTATTGGCTGATCTGGTAGTTCTGACAATACACACAGCGCAGATTACAGTTGGCGAAAAAGATCGTGCCGGACCCTTTCGTGCCCGATATGGGCGGCTCTTCTCCAAAATGCAGCCCGCTATAGGCGACCACGATGGCGTCCGTGGTTCTGCACAAGCCTTTTTCTCCGCGGGTACGGTCCACGCGACAGGCGTGTGGGCAGATGTCACACGCGGAAAGGCGGCTCTTCAAAGATCGTGCGCGCTCCTTGATATGTTCTCCCACAACCATCTGTGCGTTTCCCCTCAGGCGGCCTATTCCCACGTCGAGGCTATTCTACTCCCAGATCCCGGTATGCAAAAGCGAGACCCCGCTGAAGCGGGGCGTCCGTCACAGACTGCACCACCAATCGCGCTGAAGGCTAATCCAGGCACCGGCTCAGGTTCCGCACGGCAATGCTGGCCACCAAAAGCCCCATGAGCAAGATCGCTGCCGCGTGGGGCCACAGCACGTCCAACCCTGCCCCTTTGAGCATCACGCCCCGAATGATGGTCAGGTAGTGACTGAAGGGGACCAACTGTGCAATCGCCTGCAACGCGCCGGGCAGGTTCTTGACCCGCACCAGGTAACCGGAGAAAGTCATGTCCACCATCGCCAGGACGAAGACAAAGAGGATGGCCTGTTGCTGCGTACGGGCAATGCCGGAGATGAACATGCCGTAGCCAATCTCCGTGACGATGAACAGGAGCGTCAGACCCAAGAGCAGCAGCAGAGAGCCACGCATCGGCACGCGAAAGGCAAAGATGGCCACGGCCAGCATGAACAAAAAGTCCAGTGCTCCGACGATCAAGGCGGGGATCGCTTTGCCGATGACCAACTCGACACGGCGCAGCGGCATCACCATCAACTGCTCCAACGTGCCCAATTCTCGCTCACGAGCCAGGCCAATGGAGGCAATGACGAGGGTCACCTGGTAGACGATAAAGCCCACCTGTGCAGGTATGGTAAAGAACCTGGCGTTTATCCCCGGGTTGAAACGGATGGTGGTACGCAGGTCAATGGGAGGGCGGACACTCAATCCATAAGCGGCAGCCCGGTCGGCGGCGAAATCTGCGACCGTCTCCTGGGCAGCGCCCAGGATGATCAAGGCCGGGAGATGGTTGCTGGCGTCGGTGATGAGTTGCACACCCGGCGTCCGCCAGGTGCCCGCCAGGTCTGCAGCGAAACCGGCAGGCACTATGACAGCCAGGATGGCTTCCCCCTGATCGAGGAGGCGGTACACGTCGGCCAGCGTCGCAGGGTAGTAGCAGACGTCCAACTCTCGTCTGGTATCGAGCGTCACAGCGAGGCCACGGCTGGTGCTGGAGCGGTCCAGGTCCAGCACGGCCACACACATGTCAGAGAGGCGAGAACTGGTAACCCTGGCCAGCAGGATCAGTTGAAGGACGGGCAACGTGAAGATGAAGGCAGTCATCAACCAGTCACGGACAAACTGGATGAACTCTTTCAGTACCAGGTTCCAGATGCGCAGAAGCACGTGAGCATCACCTCATTCGCCTCGTGCGAACGTGTCAGGCGAGTTTCTTCTTGAACAGCACCAGGGCGATGGCCTGAGTAACGAGGCCCATTCCCAACAGGGCAGATGCCGGCCCCCACAGGGCGGCCGCTCTCAGGCCCTTCAGGAACACGCTACGGCAAATGGTGACGAAATGGGTGGTCGGGAGGGTGTAAGCGAAGGCCCGCGCGATGGGCTCATTGGCGACAGGGAGGATGAGGCCTGCCACGAAGAAACTGGGCACGAAGAAGACCATCAGGATGAGAAACATGGCGGTTTGCTGATTGCGGGCAAAGTTGGCCACCACCAGGCTGATGCCCATGCTGGCGATCATGTAAATGGCTGCGAGCAGGACAAAGTCCAGGAAATTGCCGCGGAAAGGGACGCGGAACCATAGCGTGGCGATGAGCCAGCACAGGACCACGCTCACCATGCCGCTGCTCTCATACGCCAGCAGTTTGCCAAACAGGTATTCTCCTCCGCGCACCGGCGTGGCGATGAGGCTCTCGAAAGAGCCCGTCTCCTTCTCACGGGTCAACGCCAGCGCCAACGCCAAGGCAGGCATGCACATGATCACGGCCATGATGCCGGGCACCATGCTGATCAGCGCTTTGAGGGACTCATTGTACCAGGCGCGGCTGCTGACGTCAAAGCCGCCGACCGCAGCACCAGAGTGCCGGTCGCGCAGGCCGGCAACGAGACCATCGGCGACGAAGGCATTCACGCGGCTCTCCAGGAGACTGACGGTCTGGAGGGCCGTAATCGCGTCGGCGCCATCCACGACGCACTGCACGCGGGCCGGCCCACCTCCCAGCGCGGCGTCGGCAAACCCGTGCGGGACCACCAACACCACGTCAGCCACTTCGCGGGCGAACAGCGGCTCAATCTCCGCTTCCCGCTGCACGTCCGCCACGACGTTCAAATCCCCGTCAGCAGTCAGATGGGCGAGGAGGGCACGGGAGAGCGGAGTGCGGTCCAGATCGCAGACGGCCAGGTGGATCTGCCCCACATCGAGGGCAAAGACGTAGGAGAGCGTCACCAACAAGAGGGCAGGCGCGACGGTGACGAGGAAGAAGGTGCGTACATCCCGGGTAATGTGACGGAATTCTTTGCGGGCAACAGCGAGGAGCCGGCGGATAGACATGGGGTTTCGCAATCCGACGAACCAGCAGCCGTTCGCAACAATGGCTACCCGCTGGCGGCTATCGTTGACGGCGCTGCCATTCTTCCTTCAACTCCAACTTACTGAGGTCCGGGCCAGCGGCGAGGAAATCCACCAACAACCGGTTGAACTTGCTGCGCTCCTCCAACATTGGAAAATGCCGAACTCCGTTCAGGGAGATAGCACGCACGTTAGAGGCATGGCCCGGCAGCCATTCCTGCTGAGCGGGCGCAATCAGAGGGTCGTCATCGCCGTATACCAGGAGCACGGGGATAGTGAGAGGGGACAAGGTCTGACGCAGGTCGCTCTCCATCACCGATTGCGTACTCTGGGTAACAGCAGACATATCTGTCTTGTGCATCTCCATTTCCACTTCGGGGAACTTGGCTCGCCGGGTTCCCAGCCGCGCCAGCGCATCTCCATTGCCAGAGAACGTGGCCAGCGAACGGTGAATGGCTGCTCCTACCAGAGGCACGCTTACCCCCATGACCCGCTCCACCATGTCCGGGGCCTGAGCAGCCAACTGCAGCGCGACCACACCCCCCAACGCATGTCCGACCAAGGTAGGGCGCCAGGCCCCCACACCCAGATTGTCCAGGAAATCTTTGAGCAGGTCCACGTATGCGTTGACGTTGTAGTATCCACTTACCTTGTCCGAATCGCCAAAGCCCCACAGGTCGAGCGCGTAGGTACGGTATCCGGCCGACAAATCCTCCATCGTCGGCACCCAGTACCGCCATGACCCCAGCCAGCCGTGGATGAAGACCAACGGCTTGCCGCGCCCGATTACCTCGTAATGTACGAGGCGCTCCTTGATGACAATGGCGCTCATCGCTGCACTACCGCCTGGTAAGCAATCCTGTCAGCGTTCAGCCGCACCTGCAAAGGTTAGGCCCTGGCAACCGGATGGACGCCGATGGGCCAAGAGACCTTTGGCGGTGCAGCCACTGCGAACCCCTTACAAGCGTGCGAGATGCCTGAACGGTACCTGACGCACACCCGCAACCGTTAGTCCGAGGCCCCCACGTGCGCCGAGGCCTCCATGCGCTGTAGGAGGTCCTTCACCTGGTGAGTCAGGTCATCTGGCGCAAAGGGCTTCACGATGTACTCCACCGCCCCCGACTCCAGGCCCTGCTTGATCTCACCCTCCTGCCCCTTGGCAGAAAGAAACACGATGGGAATGGAACCGGTGACCGGATTCTCCTTCAATCGGCGACAGACTTCGTAGCCGGAAATCTTGGGCATGCGCACGTCAAGAAGAATCAGGTCGGGCTGCTCGAGCGCTGCCTTCTCGATGGCTTCGAACCCGTCGGCGGTTAGCAATACCTCGAAGCCAGCGAAGCGCAGTGTGAACCCGATCAACTCGCGGATGTCCCGTTCATCGTCAGCGACAAGAATCTTTGTCATAATTCTCCCCCTATCCCGTCATACACGTGACCACTAATGATCATCTGAAATTGTCCTCCCAAACTGACCACCTTCCCACAGAACCATCTCGACCTCCTCCATCAACTCTCCGACGGAGAACGGCTTGCTCACGAAGCGTGCGGCGCCCAAAGCAAGCACCTTTTGCCGCTTCGCATCATCAATGATCGTGCTCCCCGTGGTCACAATGACCGGGATGTCCCGGGTGATGGGATCGTCCTTCAGTTGTCTCAGCAAGGCCTGTCCATCCAAGTCCTGGAGCTTGAGATCGAGTAACACCAGAGAAGGTCGAACCTCACGCGCCACGCGCAGGGCACGCAGGCCCCGGGTGGTCGTGCGCACGCCAAAACCGTGGGTGCGCAGGATTTCTCGCATCAGTGACAGTGTGTCCTCATCATCGTCCACCACCAATACAGTGCCACGTCGCACCAGCACTTTGCGTACTGCACCCAGCAACCGCTGCTCATCAATCGGTTTCGACACATAGTCCACCGCCCCCAGCCGCAACCACTCATCCTGGTCCGGCAAAACAGAGACCACGACCACTGGAATTTCCCGCGTGGCCGGGTTTGCCTTTAACTGCTCAAGCACGGTAAAGCCATCCATATCCGGGAGCAGGATGTCCAGGGTGATCAAGTCCGGGTGCTCTTTCTGCGCCATCTCGATGGCTTGATCGCCCCGCCGGGCAATCAGCACCTCCCGGCCATTCCCAGCCAGGTGCAACTGGATCAGCGCGGCGATGTCAGCATCGTCCTCGATCACCAATACCCTGGCGGCGTCTCGCTCGGCTTTTCCTCCCGCCTTCGCCACGCGCCTGGCTTCCACGGTGGGGAGGGTAAACGTGAACGTGCTGCCCTTCCCCACCTCACTCTCAACCCAGATCCGTCCTCCATGCATCTCTACCAGCGACTGGACAATACAAAGCCCCAATCCTGTGCCTGGTACGCTCTGCACCAAGGAATCATCGGCCCGGAAGAAATTGTCGAAAATCTTGTCCTGATCTTCCGGCGAGATGCCGATACCGGTATCGCGCACCGAGATCTGCACCATGTCCCCATCCACACGGGCCGACACAGTGATCCCACCACCGGTCGGCGTATAGTTGCAGGCATTGGCAACCAGGTTGGTCACAATCTGGGCGACGCGGTCAGGGTCGGCGATGACCTCAGGAAGCGAAGATGGCAACTCTGACCGCAAAGCCTGCCCCTTGTCCGCGGCTTGCCCCTCCATCGCCACGACGACCTGGTTGATCACCGGACTGATGCGCACGATTTCAGGGGACAGCGCCAGCCGCCCGCTCTCCATGCGTGAGATGTCCAGGAGATCGTTGACCAGCATAGCCAGGCGGTCGGTGTTGCTCTTGACGATGGACAGGAAATGCCGTTGGTCGTCCGTCAGTGAGCCCACCGCTCCCATGAGCAAGAGTTCGACGTAGCCCTTGATAGAGGTCATCGGCGTGCGCAATTCGTGCGAAACGGTGGAGACGAACTCGGTCTTGGCACGCTTGGCCTCTACCTCGGCCGTGACGTCACGGAAGACGGAGACAGTGCCCAGAAATTCGTTGCCCATCAGCACGGGCGCCAGGTGTACGCTGAGTACGCGGTCCATGATCTCTAGCCGGGCATCCAGATATTCCTCCGTGGTGTATTCCTCGGACTGCCCTGCCCATCTGGCCACTGTTTCCATCCATTCCCGTGCCTGGCTGCCATAGAGGCCGAGCATTTCGCTGGTCGCCCGTCCCAACGCCTTCTCGCGCGGCCACTCCAGGAGGCGTTCGGCAGCCGCGTTGAACAGGATAATCTTGCCACTGGCGTCGGCCACAATCACGCCATCCGCCACACCTTCCAGGATGGACTGGCTCTTGGCCGCCTCCACTTGTTGGGCCTTGAGTGTGCTGCCCAGCCGCTCGGCCTGATCGCGGATGAGGCCATACAGTTCGGCATTACTGATCGCGTGGGCGACCTGGATGGCGGCGGTCTCTACCAGGAGCAGATGATCCTCGTCGAAGTGATTCGGTTGGGCGTGGAAGAACAGCAACGCTCCCAACACTTGATCGCCGGCCAGCAGTGGGACTGCCAGCACCGAACGGTATTTCCGTTCCCCACGCTCCCGCTGGGCCACCCAGCGGGGGTCTCGTCGAGCGTCGGGCAGAATGACCGACTGACGGTGCTCAATCACCCAGCCCGCCAGTCCCTCGCCTCGAGAGAAGCGCGTGGACACGCCACCAGGCGGCGGCTTGGCCCCTGTTCCCAGGCCGGCGCGGTAGATGAGCCTTCCAGATTCAGGTTCTAGCATGAGGATGGCTGCTCGTTCGGCCTCTACCGCCTCCACGACCAGTTCCAGAGCACGATTCATCACGTGATCCAGGTCCAGGCTGACCGAGAGTTGAGAGGTGATCCGATAGAGCGTCTCGACCCGGTCACGCTCCTCGGCCAGGGCCTGGGTGCGCTCTTCGACACGCCGCTCCAATTCGTGCGAGAATCGGCGTACTTTATCAAACAGGCGCGCGTTTTCCACTGCCACGGCTACCTGGTCGGCCAAAGCCGACAGCGTTGCCACCTCGGCAGCCGAGAACACGTGAGGCTCCCGGCGATCCACACACAGGACACCGACCACCTGGTTGCTAACCGTGAGAGGGACGACCACCGTAGCACCGATCTCGACCGCTGATGGGCCGGGGATGAAGCGCGGATCCTTCCTCACATCGTCCACCGCCAGGGGCATGCCGGTCTCAGCCACCGCTCCTACCAGCCCCTCGCCCGGGGCGAAGGTGAGCGATGTGATGTGCTCTAGCGGGAACCCATAGGCCGCGCTGGGCACATACCGACCACTCTCGGCATCCAGGAGAAAGATGCTGCCATGCTCGCACCCCAAGAGTCGAGGCGCCATCTCGACAACGATGTTCAAAACCTCGCTCAGGTCAAGTTTGGCATTGGCCGAGCGGCTGACCTCGTTGAACAAAGCCAGGGTCTCAGCACGGCGTTCCAAGGTCTCCACCAGGCGAGCGTTCTCGATGGCCAGCGCTGCCTGGGCGGCGAAAATCTCTAATGCCTCGACTACACTCTGGTCAGGGATGCGGCCATCACGTGGCTGGTCCACCGACAGGAGGCCACGTATGTCCCCACCCGATCCGACGAGCGGGACGAGCAGCATGTCGCGAGGGTGCCAGTGGCCGGGCTCGCGCTGAGCGTCCTCAACTCCCTCCTCGTACACGTCCAGACGCTCGTACAGGTGGGCTCCTCGTTCAGCCGGAATGTAGTAACTCTGACTGATACGGAAGTCTTCTCGCATCACCTCCGCCAAGACCGACCAGGGCTGGCGTACCTCTTTCATGCGCTCGAAAGCCGTAATGGGGATCCCGGCCGCGGCCACCCGGCGTTGCATCGGTGGCTCGCCCTCCGACACGCTGATCAGCACCATGTTGAACCCCACGCTTTCCTGGATCGCGTACGCAATCTCCTCCAGTATTTCCTCCAAAGGCCGATCCGAGCGCAGCGCCCGGCTGACCCTCAACACCATCGCGAGTTGGTCCGCCCGGCGCAACAGCAAGTCCCCTCGTTCCAACTGTTCACGATAGCGCTGGGTGTTGCCGATGGCGGTGGCTGCTTGAGCCGACAATCCCTCCACGAACTCGAGCACCCCCTGGTCAAACGATTCCTTCTCCGCGCTCTCCAGGAAGATCAGGCCTGCCAGAGACTCCTCGTACAAGATCGGCACGATCAGCGTCGAACGGGTTTGAGAACCGGCGATGCCCCTGCTGTCCTCGGCGGCCACGTCAGGGACCAGCAGCGACTGGTTGGTGCGCAACACCTGCGCCAGGAGCGGATGGGCCTCCGGCATGTGCAGCATACTACGTATGCGAGCCTCCTCCGGTTGCAGATAACCGGCCGAGACCTCCAGCCGCAACTGGCGACTGGTGGCCTCGCGCAACACGATCGCGCCACAGATGGCCTGGCTCAAGCGCATGGCCTCTTCCAACACCAGGCTCAAGATGTGTCCCGCATCGAGCGTCGCGTTGACCTCACGGCTGACGCGCTGGAGACCACTCAACGCCTCGACCCGCCGCCTCAGTTGCTCGTCTGTCTGCGCGTACAGGCGAGCATTATCAATCGCAATCGCGGCCTGGTCGGCGAATGCGGTCAGTAACTCGATCTCCCCATCGGAGAACTGGTGTGGCTCGACGAACATAGCTGCCAGCATGCCGATGACGCGATCGGCCCGCTTGAGTGGGAGGTCCACAAAGGCGCTGAATCCCTCCCGGACAGACATCGGCGAGAAAGCGAGCAGGCTGGCATCGGCCTGCACATCTGAGACGATCAATGGCTCTCCAGTTGCTACTGCGTGCGCCCGTCCCCCAGGCTCCAGCGTGAGCACTTGCGATTGCGCGGCATATTCCGCGCTGAGGCCCTGGGATATGGCCAGCCGCAGCACCTGCTGTGACTCGTCCAACACAAAAATGGCCGAGCATTGACAACCCATTACTTCCAGCACCGCCGAGGCGATCACCCGCAGCACGTGGTCCAGTTCGAGGGACTCGCTGAGGGTGGCAGCGGTCGCGGTCAGCGAGGCCAACTGAGAGGCACGGCGCCGCATCTCATCGTACAGGCGGCTGTTCTCGATGGCACTGGCAAAGTACCCGGCGACAGTCTTTAGCAACCGTACTTCTTCGCGCCCAAACCCACCCTTGCGGTCGCCCAGGTAGAGTTCGCCAATATTGCGATCCTTGACTCGCATGGCCACACCGGCGAAGTTTTGGACACCCACCGCATCCAGGTGAGGACGATAGGCTGGGATGATGTTGGGATCATGCTCAAGGTCGTTGCAAAAGTAACTCCCACCTCGAGAGAAAATAGACCGCTCGAAACCAGCAGCACTGGTGGGGATCTTGAACCCCTCCACTACCTCACGGTCCGCACCAGCAGACGCCAGGTAGCGCGCTACGAGGCTGTCCTGCTGCTCGTCATGGAGCAAGAGCACGCCCTTCTCCGCTTCCAGCAGCCGGAGCGTCTCGCCCATGACCCGATCCAGCAGGTCATCGAGTTCCAGCGTAGAACTGGCGAGGGCAGCAATGCGTGCCAGCCCGGCCTGTTGCTCTTCGCGCCGCCGGGCTTCCGCGAAGAGGTGGGCGTTCTCAATGGCGACCGCCGCCTGGTTGGCGACGGCCTGGAGCACTTCCAGGTCGCGCTCCTCCCAGGCATCTTTTTGATAGCGGGCCAGTTCGAGCGTGCCGACAAAGCGGCCTCGGATCTGCAGCGGAATGCCAACGTACGATCGGAAGGGGTACTCAGGCCGGTCTAACTTGGGACGCACGTCACTGCGGGCGCCAACGTCGGGGATAAACAGAGAACGCCGGTGACGGACTATCCAGCCCGTATATCCCTCGTCGAGGCGATAGGTCCCTCCTGCCTCCCAGGCGTAGGCCTGATCCCCTCCCCAGCCTTGGGTCACGCAGCATTGACGCTCTTCGTCCCACAGCGTGATCTCGGCAATATCGTAGGCGACGAGTTGACGGGTGCTCGACAGGATGGCATCCAGCGTTGTCTTCAGGTCAAGCCTGTCCCCGGCCTCGGCGACGGCACAGTCCACATTCGCTGGCTCATCTGATGGTCGCCGCTGTACCTTTACCCGTTTATGCATACGTCTGCACCCTGTAACCGGCACCGCACGCCAGTCTGGATCGTCTCTCCTCAACGCCTGGCGCTGGCAGCTACCTCGGTGATCTCCCGAATGTCAGCAAAGGGGCCGTCGTCGGCCGTCACCACGCCAACAGAGAGGGACATCAGTTCAGTCCTGATTTCGTTACCCGCTTCATCGTGCCTGGCCAGGTAACCCCGCTGCCGTGTTGCCCAGTCGTAGTGTGTCCCCACGTCTGCACTAAAGCGCCGCTTGAGGTCCTCAACGATGGGCCCGACCAGTTTCTTGTCCGTGATGATGAGGAAATCGTCGCCCCCGATGTGGCCGATAAAGTCGTTGAACGTGCCCACGTCATCCACCACCTTGCCCAGAACCATGGCGGCGAACCGCAGCACTTCCTCACCGGCGACGAAGCCATACACCTCACCAAACGTACTGAACCCCTGGATGCCCACGTAGATGATGCCCCAGTCATCCCGGCGCATCAACTGGCGCAACTGATCCTCGATCAGCCGGCCACTGGGCAGGCCCGTAGTGGGGTTGGTCAGGCTTTCGTATTGTGCACGAGCCATGGCGTTCTTGACCCGCAGTTTGAGTTCCTCCAGATCGAAGGGCTTGGTGATGTAGTCATCAGCGCCCAACTCCAGGCCGTGGATCTTGTCAGAGCGCTCATCCTTCTGGGTGAGGAAGACGATCGGAATGTGGCTGGTACGCAGATTGGCCCGCAGTTCGCGGCACACGTCGTAGCCATCCATATCCGGCAACATGATGTCGAGCACGATGATGTTGGGCAGTTGTTGCCGGCACATTTCCAGCGCATCCTCACCGCGCTGAGCCACGGTCACTTCATAGCCCTGCGACTGGAAGTAAATCCGCAGCATATTGGAGATGTCAGGATCATCCTCCACGATCATCAATCTACCCGGTGACATATTCCCTCCTTATTTCAGCCGCCAGCCGATATCCGAAAACCGTGCTTGCGAGCCAGTTGAGCGATTTCACGGATCTGTTCCATGCGAACCTGCTTTCCTAACGAATAAGATTCATACCGCCCCTCCATTGCCAAGACCATCGTCTCCGCCATGCAGGCGTAGGCCTGGCCGGGCGGGAGACCAAAACTGAAACCAAAGTCTACCTCACCAGGCACATCCAGCACCCCTCCTTCGACGATCCGCACATCGTCCCGCTCGCGGGCCACCCGTGGCGACACATCCGACGGGCGGGCTACGTCGCACACGACAGCGCCGCGTTTGAGATGCTCCGGCTGAATGACGGGCCTGGCTGTATTGGTAGCACTCAACACCAGGTCGGCCTCACCGATATCCCCAATGCGCGTCGAGGTACGCACCCGGCGTGCACCGGCTGCCCGGACGCGGGCCTCCACCTGGGCCAGATGAGCATGTTGCCGGCCAACCAACACCAGTTCCGCCACAGCCGGAGCGAGCCACTCGGCACAAGCCGAGCCGATCGTCCCCGTCGCACCGACCACGGCCGTAACGGCCGACTCCGGTTGGATGCCTCTACTACGTGCAGCCCGCTCCAACGCCTCAACGGTGACGGCCACGGTGAGGCTGCGCCCCGTGGTGACAGGGATGTGGAGACGCTGAGCGATGGTCACTCCACCATCCCCGATCACGGACGTAAAGGCCAACAATCCCAGGATACGAGCACCGAGCCTCTCCGCCATGCGCCCGGTCTGAACGACTTTTTTGTACACCACCGGCGGTGACATCTGCAGCATCTGCCGGGCGGTAAACGGGCAAGCCACCAACCACCCCTCGATCTCCTTCCCCGTCGCCTCGGAGCGTGCCCCAGTGACGTGCGAAAGATAGACAGGGGGCCAGAAACGCGAGAAGAAGTGGATCAGGCTCGTGGGCAACACCCTCGCCAATAGCGGATACTTGTGCGCCACGTCCTGCTTGGGATTAAGCGGATGAATGACAAAAGCAAAGTTGTCCAGGTCGGTAGCCAGGTTCAAGGCTCGTACCTTCTTTCGTGCAGATCCCTTCCGTTCCCAATGGTGAAGTGATCGCTATCTTCGTAATGCACAGTTCGATCAATCACG
>DATKWP010000078.1:0-5500 GCA_035529535.1 Anaerolineae bacterium
GTTGATCCGTTGGTCAAACTGCGCGCCTGCATCCAATGCGGTACCTGTTCTGCGACCTGTCCCACGGCCTATTGGATGGACTACCCGCCGCGGCTGGTGTGGCGCAGGGTCCAACTGGGGCTGCGGGACGAGGTGTTGAACAGCCGCACCTTCTGGCTCTGCACCACCTGCAAAGCCTGCCAGGTGCGCTGTCCACGGGGCATTGACCTGATGGACGTCATGATCGCCTTGAAGGAATATGCGTTTGGCAAGGACATTGGGGTTCCGGCTGGCATGAAGACGTTTGGGGACACCATCGCCAACAGCTACAACATCTCCGGCGACGACAACCAGAACCGCCAGATCTGGAGCCAGAACCTGCCCCGCATTCCGCTGGGTGTGCAGCCCCGCCGCACGAAGGCCGAGGTCATCTATTTCCTCGGCTGTGTCAGTTCCTTCTACCCCCGCGTCTACAGCATCCCCCAGGCCCTCGTGCAAGTCATGGAGCGCGCCGAGGTCGAGTTCACCACGTTGGGCGGCGACGAGTGGTGCTGCGGCTATCCCCTCCACATTGCTGGGATGGGCGACCGCATGGGTGAGTTGGCCCAACACAACGTGCGGGTGGCCCGCGAAGTGGGGGCCAGGCGGGTCGTCTTCACCTGTCCCTCCTGTTATTATGCCTGGGCCCACCTCTACCCCGAGTTCGTTAGCCCGGCCGACCTCTCCGGCATCCAGTTGCAGCACGCCAGCGAGTACCTGGCCGAGCTGCTTGCTGGCGACAAGTTGCCCCTGTCGCCGGTGGAGGAGGTGGTCACCTACCACGACCCCTGCGACCTGGGGCGCAAGAGCGGCGTCTACGATGCACCGCGCGAGGTGTTGGCTCGCATCCCAGGGCTGACCTTCCACGAGATGTCCGCCAGCCGCGAGAATGCGATGTGCTGTGGCGGCGGCGGCGACGTCGAGGTGGCGGACCACGGCGTGCCCGCCGGCGTGGCGGCGCACAGACTGGAGCAGATCCAGGCGACCGGCGCCAGGTACGTCCTTTCTGCCTGCCAGCAATGCAAGCGCACGCTGCAGGAAGGCGCGCGCCAGAACAAGGTCCGTGTGGGAGCAATGGACCTCACGGAACTGGTGTGGAAATCCGTGCAGGGCGCTTGAAAGACCTGCTGTCATTGCGGGTGCGGATGGGGGTACATCGGGTGGGTACACCGACACGTACACCCGGAGCGGAAGTGGATGTACTCATCCACGGAATCTCATCCGCCCCAACAGGCTTGAAAGACCTGCTGTCATTGCGGGTGAGTACACCCGGAGCGGAGCGAGGAATCTGTTGCGCTTTTTTCTGGCTGACCTGCACGTTCACACCTGTCTCTCGCCCTGTGCCGAGTTGGAGATGCTCCCGAAATTCATCGTCGAGCGGGCGCAGGCGCTAGGGCTACGCGTGATTGCGGTCACAGACCATAACTCGGCCGAGAACGCGGCCGCAGTGATCAATGCCGCACGAGGCACAGGCATCACGGTGCTTCCTGGAATGGAGGTCCAGACCCGCGAGGAAGTGCACATACTCGCCCTGTTCGATACGTTGGAGCAAGTGGCCTCCTGGCAGGAGCAGGTATACGCCAGTTTGCCTCCACTGAAGAACGACGGAGCAGTCTTTGGAGAGCAAGTGTTGCTGGATGCAGATGGGGAACCGGTGGGCTATCTTGACCGGCTGCTTTTGACCTCCACTACTTTATCGGTGGAAGAGATCGTCCAGCGGGTCTCTGGCCTGAACGGCCTATGCATCCCGGCCCACGTGGACCGGCCTGCGTACAGCATCATATCCAACCTGGGCTTCATCCCGCCGGAGTTGAACGTCGTGGGGGTCGAAATCTCGCACAACGTCGGCCCGGTGGAGGCCCGTGGGCGCTTCCCCCAACTGAAGCGTTACGGCCTGGTGGGGAGCGGCGATGCCCATCGCCTGCAGGATATGGGCCGGCGCACGATGTTGAAAGTGGCGGAAGCGACGGTGGCTGAACTCTCCCTGGCCCTCGCCGGCCGGGACGGCAGGGAAGTATGGGTGGACGGTGTGTCCTCGGTGAGGGTTCCTCTCCCCTCTCCCTCCCAGGAGCCTGTCCTGAGCAAGGCGAAGGAAGAGGAGTCGGGAGTGAGGGCCGCTTCCCCTCCCCCTGCCTTGGGAGAGGAGTCGGGGGTGAGGGCCGCCTCCCCTCTCCCAGCCTTGGGAGAGGGGTCGGGGGTGAGGGCGTCTTGAAACTCTGGATTGAGAGTGCCCATCAAAGCCTGACTCAGCCAGGCGGCGACGTCGTGAAAGTCTTTACAACCGAAGAGCAGTTCCTGGCCATCCTGGCCAGCAGCCCGCCGGGTGGGGTCGAGGGGCAGGTGCCGGCAGCCCAAGTGGCAGACGGCGCCGCCCGCATGCTGGAGCCACGGATGTACCCATCCGCGATGTACTCATCCGCGATGTCACCGGATGCGGCCGTGGAGAAGGTGCTGGCTACCCTGCCCGCTGGCGCGCACGTACCCTTTTCGATCCTCCAGGTAGAAGGAGGAAACCGGGCGCGGCTGGTAGAGTGCAATGCCCCGCCCCTGTTCCTGGCCCGTGGTGGTGGACTGATTCTGCCCCCTGTGCTGGAAGAGGAGACCGCCCAGGGGCACCTGGTGCGTAAGTGCCAGTTTCTGCTGCAGGCCGGGGACCACCTGGCGATGGTCAGCGAAGGATATGTCCGTGCCAGGGGGTGGAGCCGGCGCTGGGGCTGGCAGGACATCGCCATTTCGATCAAGCGGTGGACGGATACAGGGTGCGATGCCGAGCAACTGCTCGGCGCGCTGGTCCGCATGCACCGCCGGCTGGCGGAAGGGCCTGCCCCGAGCATAGCCGAGGGGCCCGCCCCGAGCGCAGCCGAGGGGGAGGCCTCTCAACCTGGCTCGGGGCAGGCCCCTCGGCCCGGCTCAGGGCAGGCCGGGCAGGACGTTACCGTGATCGCCATGCACGTCCGCCCCATCCGCACCGTCACCGTGTGGACCGGGCCGCCGTCCGACCCGGCGCAGGACGCGCTGGCTTTGGAGACACTGATGGCGGAGCCAGGTGTACGCGTCATCTGTGGCGACACCACGGCACAGATCGCTGCCCGGTTGTTGGGGACCGCACTGGAAATGGAGCCCCGCCCTGAAGGTGGCGCGGACAAGGCGGGACGGGTGTACTCACCCGCCGGGTGTACTCACCCGCCGAGTACTACCCGCAGCCACCCGTGGGCCGAGGTGCCCCCTATCTCGCGTCTGAGCGGGGTGGGCCTGGTCACCGAGGGGTTGGTGACGCTGGAGAAGGCCCGGGAGCGGCTGGCCAAGGCGAAGCGGGTGAGCGACCTGCCCCGCGGGGAGGACGGCGCCACGCGGCTGGCCCATGTCCTGCTGGCGGCTGACAAGGTCCACCTGATCGTGGGCCTGGCCGTCAACCCGGCCCAGGCCGCCGACGTATCCCTCGCCGTCCCGCTGCGACAGGTGGTAATAGAGCAACTGGTCCGCGACCTCAAGTCGCGCGACAAACTGGTCTCACTCGAATACGTCTAGAATTCACGTTTCACGTTTCACTCATCAGGAGGTATGAATGGAGCAACCCAAGATCGGCGTATACGTTTGCGAGTGCGGCATCAACATCGCCGCGACGGTCAACGTGCCGGATGTGGTCGCCTTCGCCAGCCGCTTGCCGAACGTGACCGTGGCCCGCCACTACAAGTACACGTGCTCCGAGCCTGGCCAGAACATGATCAAGGAGGACATCCGGAACCTGGGGCTCAATCGCGTGGTCGTCGCTTCCTGTACCCCGCGTATGCACGAGGTCACCTTCCAGGCCGCCGTGGCTGAGGCTGGCCTCAACCCCTACTACTTTGCCATGGCCAACATCCGCGAGCACGCCTCCTGGGTCATCCGGGACACCGCCCTGGCCACCCAAAAGGCCAAGCGGTTGGTCAGTTCGGCCGTCTACCGGGTGGCCTATCAGGAGCCGCTGGAGCCGCGCAAGGAGCCGGTCACCAAAGCGGCCCTCGTCGTCGGCGGAGGCATCGCCGGCATCCAGGCGGCGCTCACCATTGCCGACGCCGGCTACCCGGTCTACCTGGTCGAGCGGGAGCCCTCCATCGGCGGCCACATGGCAGAACTGGACAAGACCTTCCCCACCCTGGACTGTAGTACCTGAATTTTGGGGCCCAAGATGATGGATGCCGGTCGGCATCCCAACATCACCCTCCTGAGCTACAGCGAGGTCGAGTCGGTCTCAGGGTACGTAGGTAACTTTAAGGTCAAGGTGCGCAAGAAGGCCCGCTACGTGGACGAGGACAAGTGCACTGGCTGCGGTACGTGCTGGACCGTGTGCCTGACGCGGCGCATCCCGCGCCTCAAATTGATCAAGATGGGCGATATGAGCATTGGGGAGAGGAGGCCCGGGGAGCGATGAGTGCAGTACTGGATCGGGTCAACCAAATCATTGACTGCTACCAGGCGGACCGTACGAACGCGCTGGCCATCCTGCAGGACATCCAACGGGAGTACAATTATCTGCCGCGCGAGACGTTGGAGTTGACGGCGCAGCGGTTGGAGGTACCGGTCGGCGAAGTCTATCGCCTGGTCACTTTCTTCAAAGCCTTCAGCCTGCAACCGAAGGGCGAGTTCATGTGTAAGGTCTGCTTAGGCACAGCCTGTCACGTGCGCGGCGGCCCTCGTATCCTGGAGGCGTTGGAGCGGGAACTGGGCATCAAGGCCGGCCGGACCACGGCCGACGGCAAGTTCTCGCTGGAAGTGGTGCGCTGCCTGGGGGCCTGTGCGTTGGGGCCGGTGGTCGTAGTCAACGAGGAGCCTCACGCCTACATGACCGCCGACAAGGCTACCGGTCTGATCGCCCAACTGGCGGCTGGCGAGGTCAAGCCGGCGGGCTCCCCTCTCCCGGCCGAGGGGGCGGGGATGAGGGCCGCCCCCGTGGACCTTTCCAGCGTGCCGCCAGCTGCTTAGGATGAGGGAGGGCAAAATGCCAAGGCTCAAGAGTCTACAAGAACTCCAACAGTTGCGCGCACAACTACAAAAGGACCTCGAGGCGCGCGTCGAGACCAACACCAACATCGTCGTGGGCATGGGCACCTGTGGCATCGCAGCCGGCGCCCGCGAGGTGATGCACGCCATCCTGGCCGAGTTAGAGGCGCGTGACATCCAGGCTCACGTGACCACCGTCGGCTGCATCGGCATGTGCCACAAGGAGCCGCTGCTAGATATCCAGCAGGGTGACGAGCCCCGCATCACCTACGGCAACGTCACTCCCAAGATGGTGCCGCGCATCATCGAAGAGCACCTGGTGCACGGCCAGGTGGTGCAAGAGTGGGCCATCGGACGGGTCGCCGCGGATGAGTACATCCGTAAGCAGGAGGGGTAAGGTGATGGCTGAACGACATCGTGCAGACGTACTCGTCAGTTGTCTTCATGGCCGCTGGCCGGAACTGATCCCGGCCCTTCAGGAGGAGATCGAGCGGCGCGGCCT
>DATKWP010000079.1:0-4056 GCA_035529535.1 Anaerolineae bacterium
CTGACTCTTCTGGGCAAGAGCGAGCGGCCTCTGGTCGTCGCCGCCCCCGGTCGCTTTCTCGCGCCCAAATACCAGTATCTGACTGGCTATAAGGGGTTGGCCTTCTACACAGGAAGCCGCGAGGCCCTCCGGCTGCCAGAGAACGTCGAGCTGATCGAGGCTCGCTCTATCTGGATTCCAGGTTAGGAATGGACACTGCCATCGAAACTCACAATCTAGTGAAACGATACGGTGATGTGACAGCCGTTGACGATTTGTCGTTGCGTGTCGCCCGGGGTGAAATCTATGCCTTCCTCGGCCTCAATGGCGCGGGCAAGACCACGACCATTCGCCTGCTGCTTGGGATGGTCAAACCGACCTCTGGCGAAGCGCGCGTGCTGGGAACAAGAATTCGCGTTGGCGACAAGAAACCGTGGGCTTCTGTCGGGTATTTGGTCGAGACAGCGGACGCATATCCAGGGCTTTCGGTGCGCGAGAACCTGGAAGCCATGCGTCGTCTTCGTCCTGGCACCGGGCCGCAAGCCGTCGAGCGCGTCATCGAACGGCTAGGCTTGATTCCTTATGCGGACCGGCGTGCGGGCACGTTATCGCATGGCAATTTGCAGCGTCTCGGGCTTGCCAAGGCCTTGTTGCACCATCCTGAACTACTCCTCCTCGACGAGCCGGCACTCGGCCTGGACCCGGCCGGGATCGTCGAAATCCGCAACCTCCTCATCGAACTGGCGCAGGAACAAGGCGTCACCGTCTTCATGTCGAGCCACATCCTGGGCGAAGTGTCACGGCTGGCCCAACGAATCGGCATCATCCATCGAGGGCGATTGCTTCAAGAACTTGACGTTGGCGAACTCGAACGCAACCGGCGGCGACGGCTCGTGCTACGCGCGCGAGATTGTCAGGCGGCTCGTTCTGTGCTTCTCAGCGCAGGATTCTCCGCCGGCATCACGCCGGACGGCACGATCGAGGTCGAGGACGATGCGGCAATCGAACGCCCCGATGAACTTGCGACTCGACTCGTCCATGCCGGCCACGCACCGACCATGCTCGACGTGGAACAAGAAGACCTCGAGCACTACTTTCTGAGGCTGATTGGCATGAATGGAGGCAGCGCGCAATGAACAACATGGCTCAAGCGATCTGGGTGGAGGTGCTCAAAGCGCGCCGCTCCAAAATGCCGTTGCTCACTGCGCTTGGAATTTCACTGGTTCCGCTGGGGGGCGGTTTCTTCATGATCGTCTTGAAGGACCCCGAACTGGCGCGCCGTGTCGGGCTGATCAGCGCCAAGGCGCAGATCACGATGGGCGTCGCCGATTGGCCAACCTACCTTGGATTTCTGGCCCTGGCCACAGGGGCTGGCGGCCACATCTTTTTCAGCCTCATTGCCAGTTGGGTGTTTGGGCGTGAGTATTCAGACCGCACGGTGAAGGACCTTCTCGCGCTGCCCACCTCGCGCTCCGCCATCGTGTCTGCCAAGTTCGTCGTCGTCGCGTTATGGTCAGCCGCGTTGATTGTCCTGATGGTTCTCGTCGGTCTGGGTGTTGGCGCTGCGGTTGTGCTTCCGCCCGCATCGTGGCAGGTCTTTATGCGGGGTGGAGTCACGATGGCGATAACCGCCTGTTTAGGCATCGCGCTCGTGACGCCGATTGCTTTCTTTGCCAGCGCGGGGCACGGCTATTTGCCGCCGATCGGTGTTATGCTGCTTGCCATGGCTCTGGCGCAGGTCGTTGCCGTCGCTGGATGGGGAGAATACTTCCCCTGGTCTATACCCGGTGTGCTTTCACAAGGCGGAAATCTGGGGATCGTCAGTTACCTGATTGTGGTTCTGACCAGCGTCGCCGGATTAGCAGGCACCACCCTGTGGTGGGAATTAGCGGACCAAACGCACTAGAAGAGCATAACCATCTTGTCCGGCTTACAGGCTACGCTGCGCCGCCCAATGCCTCCTCAATCGCCTCTCCTACTCGCGCCGCCGTCCCCGGCTCCAGCGGCACGCTGGCCAGGATGTTCTCCAGCACGTCCCGGCCAAAGCGGGCTGCCAGCGCTGCTGCGTCCATCGGAACCAACTCCAGCGCCAGCAGAAACTGCCCCGGATTCACGACCGCCACGCCCCGGTAGTGGCGCAACGCCAGCAGGTCCCGGTCGCTGCTCACCAGGTAATGCGCTCTGCCCTCCACCGCACAGGCCAGGAACTTGTCGTCCTTGGGAGCGCGACAGGCGCCGGCCAGGTTCAGCGCCCCCGGCACGTGCTCCGAGAAGCGCTCCAACCCTCGCACCAGTTCGTCCAGCGGAGCCACCGCCAACTCCCGGATGGCCGGGCGGGCCAGCACACCCGCCAGTTCCGCCCGCGTGGCCGGTGAAGATAGTACCGTGAAGGTCCCGCTTCGCCAGTGCGCCACGACGCGGCGCATCAGTTCGCCCTGCGTCAGCACGTAACTGACCAGTGAACTCGTGTCAATGACCACGCGCAGCACAGGTCACTCCACCGCGGAGGCAACTTCTTCCCGCGCCCGTTCGACGATCGCCAGGACCTCCTCGTCGCTCAAGTTCGCGTTGCGTTCGGCGTTGCGGGCTGCCATGCCTTCCAACCGCTCGAAGAACGCCTCCCGCTCCTGCCGGAAGCGCTGGAACTGGTGATACTCGTCCAGGTTGACGATCGCCACCTGGGGCCGCCCGAACGTCTCGACCACGTAGGTCTCACGCTGCTCCCGCACCGCCTGCACGACGTCGGTCAGGCGCTGTCGCAGGTCGGTCGCGCCGATGCGTTGCTCCATGCCGGTCCTCCTCGAACTATTATAAGACTCATAAACATTATAAACATTGTACACCATCTGTCAACCCCTGTGGACCGCGAGGATGCCCGTCAAGTTCTTGCATGCCAGAGTAGTGGCCAGCCTCGTGTTTTTCGTGAGGTTTCGTGCCTTTCGTGATCCAAATCCCTCCGCATTGACACCTCTTTACACTTGTGCTAATCTATGATCCATGCCCGACTATTACACCTTCCACTCTTTCACCGTCGCCACTCGCGGTGGCCAGGTCACCATCGTCGGTAAGCCCGGCGCCTGGTCGTGGGATGCGCCCAACCCGGGCACGGCGGCGCTCCTGGAAGTGGCCGAGATCGAGCCGGGCGAGCGCGTGCTCGACCTGGGCTGTGGGACGGGCCTCATCGGCGCAGCAGCCGCTCTCCAGGCCCCGCAGGGGCACGTCACCCTGGTGGACTGTAACGTGGTGGCGGTGGCCTGCGCGGAGCGCACGCTCGAGGCCAATGGCCTCACCAACGGCCAGGTGCGGCTGGCCGACGGCGTGGCCGGCCTGCCTCCCGCCTCGTTCGACCTAGTGCTCAGCCACCTCCCGCGCGAGCGCGCCGTGCAGGAGGAACTCATCCGGGGCGCGGCCTGGGTGCTCCGGCCGGGCGGGCGCTTCTACTTCGTCGCGAGCAAGCGGGCTGGCGTCAAGGGGGCCATCGCCTGCGCCCGCGACCTGTTTGGGCGCTGTGCCGTCGTGCGGCAGAAAAAGGGGCACCACGTCGCGCTGGCGGTCAGGCCGGCCGGCCTCGAACTACCCCCGCCCACGGATGCAACCATCGCGCGCACCGTCACCCTGGACGGTGTCGAGACGACGCTGGTCAGCAAGCCCGGCGTCTTTGCCTGGGAGCGGCTCGACGCGGGCACCGCCGCGCTGGTGGGCGCGATGGAGATCGGGCCGGGCGACCGCGTGCTCGACCTGGGCTGCGGGACCGGCCTGGCGGGTCTGGCGGCCGCCCGCCGGGCGAGCGAGGGGCAGGTCGTGCTCGTGGATGCCGACGTGCGCGCCGTCGAGTCCGCCCGCCGCACGCTCGAGGCGAACGGCATTGCCGGCGGGGAGGTGCTCCCCTCCGACTGCGGCTCCGCCGTCTTCGGCCAACGTTTCGACGTCGTGGTCACCAACCCGCCCTTTCACCAGGGGGTAGGGGTGGACTATGAGGTGGCCTGCCAGTTCGTGCGCGACGCGGCGCGTGTCCTGCGCCGTGGCGGGCGGCTCTTTCTCGTCGCCAACCGCTTCCTGCGCTACGGCGACCTGCTC
>DATKWP010000080.1:0-4522 GCA_035529535.1 Anaerolineae bacterium
GGGCAGAGGATGCGGTTGGAGATGAAGCCGGGATAGTCCTGGGCCTCCACCGGGGTCTTGCCCAGACTCTCCGCCAGCGCGACGACGGTGGCCGCCGTCTCGTCGGAGGTCTGCAACGCCCGGATGACTTCGACCAGTTTCATCAACGGCACCGGGTTCATAAAGTGCATGCCGATGACTTTATCCGGCCGGCCGGTGGCCGCACCCAGGGCGGTGATCGAGATGGAGGAGGTATTGCTGGCCAGGAGCACCTCCGGCCGGGTGCGTCCGTCCAGTTCGGTAAAGACCCGCTGCTTGATCTCGAGGTTCTCGACCACCGCTTCGACCACGAAGTCGGCGTCGGCGGCCGCCGCCAGGTCGGTGGCGGTCGCAACGTTCGCCAGCGCCGCCTGCCGCTGCTCGTCGGTCAGCCGCCCCTTGCTGTGCAGTTTCTCGACCGACGTCTTGATGGACGCCGTCGCCCGCTCGAGTTGCTCTGGCACGACGTCAATGAGGGTAACCCGGTAACCGTACGTCGCACACACCTGGGCGATCCCATTGCCCATCGTGCCCGCGCCGACGACCGCAACGTGCTTAATCTCCATCTTGGCTCCTCCTGAATCGAGCACGCCTCACGCTTCACGTTTCACGTTTCACGTTTCACGCATCACGTATCAAGTTGCGCGCCATTACTCGAGTTCGATCGCCATCGCCACCGCTTCGCCGCCGCCCAGGCACAGTGTGGCCAATCCTCGCTTGAGGCCGCGCTGGCGCAGCGCGTAGATGAGTGTGACGACGACGCGCGTGCCGGAGCAGCCGATGGGATGTCCCAGGGCGATGGCCCCGCCGTGGACGTTGACCTTCTCCCACGGCAGCCCCAGTTCCCGCCCGTCGGCCACGGTCTGTGCGCCGAAGGCCTCGTTGACCTCGAACAGGTCATAGTCCGCCACGCTCGTGCCGGTCTTGGCCAGCAGCTTGCGCACGGCAAAGATGGGAGCGGTGAAGAGTTTGAGCGGCTCGACTGCCGCCTGGTCGTAAGCCACCACGCGGGCCAGCGGCGTGATCCCCAGTGCCTCTGCCCTGGCGCGGCTCATCACCACCGTGGCGGCTGCCCCGTCGGTGATGCCCGGCGCGTTGCCGGCGGTGACGACGCCGTCGGGCTGGAAGGCGGGCTTCAGGCGCGCCAACGCCTCCACCGTGGTGTCCCGCCGGGGGACCTCGTCGGTATCGAAGGAGATCGGCGGCCCTTTCCGTTGCGGGATCTCCACCGGCGCAATCTCGTCCTTGAAGTGCCCCGCGTCAATCGCGGCTACCGCCTTCATCTGGCTGTTGCAGGCGTACTCGTCCAGTTCCTGCCGCGTCAGGTGGTACTCGCGGGCGATCCACTCGGCCGAATTGCCCATGTGGTGGTTCTCGAAGGCGCACCACAGCCCGTCGTAGACCAGCCCGTCCACCAGTTTGCCATCGCCCAGCCGGTAGCCGAAACGGGCCTGGGGGAGCAGGTAGGGGCAGTTGTCCATACTCTCCATCCCACCGGCGACGAAGACGTCGCCGTCGCCGGCGGCGATCATGGCGGTAGCCAGCATGATGGCCTTGAGCCCGGAGCCGCAGATCTTGTTGATCGTCGTCGCGCCGACGGTGGCCGGCAGGCCGGCCTTGATGGAGGCCTGGCGGGCGGGGGCCTGGCCCTGCCCGGCCTGAACCACGTTGCCCATCAGCACCTCGTCCACCGAGGCCGGGTCTATGCCCGCGCGCCCCACGGCGGCCCGGATGGCAATCCCGCCCAGGTCGGAGGCGGAGAAGGGCACGAGTGTGCCCTGGAACTTGCCGATGGGGGTACGGACGGCCGAGACGATGACGGCCTCCCGAGGATTCTTGGACATGGATGTTTTCTCCTTTGCTATGATGATTGGTCTGCCAGCAGCCCCTCGAACAGCGGCTGCAACTGGTGATAGGTCTGGTCCAACCATTCGGCGATGACCCGCGTCTGGCCGACGATGGTCATATAATTGGTGTCCCCGCCCCAGCGGGGGACGACGTGGAGGTGGACGTGCCCGGCCACTCCTGCCCCGGCTACCTCGCCGATGTTCATGCCGAGGTTGAAGCCCTGGGGCTGGTAGGCCTGCCGCAGCACCCGTACGCTGAGTTGGGTCAGGGCCAGCAACTCGGCCACCGTTTCCGCGTCCAGGTCTTCAATGTTCGCAACGTGGGCGTAGGGGACGACCATGAGGTGGCCGTTGTTGTAGGGGAAGCGATTGAGGATCACGTAGCACAGCCGGCCCCGGTGGACGATGTGGGCTACAACATCCTCCTCGCGAGGCTTGAGACAGAAAAGGCAGCCCTCTGGCCGGGGCTCTGCGCCTCGCAGGTACGCCATGCGCCAGGGGGTCCACAAGTGGCTCATCGGGTGCAATTGTACACCGAATCAGCGCAAGAGGCAATCCGCTGTTGACTTCTGTGCAAGGTTGGGATATATTTCAGGCGCCAGGGGAATCACTTTCTAGCGAACTCGTCTATCAACTTGTGAGGCCCGGCGGCAATCAGGTAGTAGGTATTGCCCTCGCGACGAAAGACGCAGCGATATGCATCGTCTATGTAGAACTCCCAGTAGCCGCTGCTGCCCCGTATCCGGTGAATATGGAGGGAGGGGTGGCGGGGGTTTTCAGCGAGGAAGCGAATCTGCTTCTTGAATTTCTCCTGTACTGGCTTGGGCAATGCTTTGTAATCGTTGCGCACGCGCTCGGTGAGTTCAATGATGATATCACTCATCGAGCCACTCCAGCGCCTTCTCAATGCCGCTGGCGGCCACCTGCAGTGTGCGGCCAGCCTGCACATCAGCCTCACCTTCGTGGATGCGGGCTTGCCATTCGTCGGACCAGAAGTAGCCTTGATCGGGATCCTGGCGCAACTGCTCCAGCAATACCTCGATGCGGCGAAAGGTGTCGTAACTGATGAGCACTTCCTTGGGCTGCCCACTCTGGTCGCAGAAAATCCTGGCCTCTGACAATTGGATATCTAACATCGCTGACCTCACTCGTTGACGAACGTAGAACATAGTGCCATTATATCACATCTGAAAGAGCAGACCAATCTGCATCAAGTTCATCATCGGCTGTAACGGTTTGATAGTGCGAATGTTGAGAGTATACGAACGAGCCCTATCCAGAGTCGCGCGGACTCAATTTCGCCAGCGGCTCCGCGTTGTGGGCCAACAGCGGCGAGTGCGGCTACCTACTCGGTATTCCATTAGGCCACCGTCGTGGCTCTCAGCAATGATGATGAAGGAGTGGCCTGGCTTTGCAGATGTTCCGTGTCATTTGATCATTCGCCCAAAACATGCTATTATCTCATTCACCTGAACATGTGATTCACCGTTGAGGTGGATATGAGAGCAGTAAGCGATGCTTTGCTTGAGTGCAGCCTGAGTAAAACTCTCTGCCCCCTGGTTTCGCTCACCGTTCTTGCCCTGACCATGAGCGGCTGCAGTTCGGGTCTGTTCCCCGCTGGCACCCCGACTCCTACCCCGACCCCCCTCCCACCGACAGCAACCCCCACCGGCGACTGGAAACTCGTCTGGGCCGACGAATTCGATCTCCCCGACGGTTCCGCTGTGGATCCGGCCAGGTGGTCTTTTAACGCCGGCGGTGGCGGCTGGGGGAACGGTGAATTGCAACACTACACCGACCGCACCGACAACGCCTACGTCGAAGATGGGGCATTGGTGATCAAGGCGCAGCAGGAAGACTACGTCAGGTCTGCCTACACCTCGGCGCGCCTGGTCACGCGGGACAAGGGGGATTGGCTCTACGGCCGCTGCGAGATCAGGGCCAAACTCCCCTCCGGCCAGGGCATCTGGCCGGCCATCTGGATGCTGCCGACCGATTGGGAGTACGGCGGCTGGCCGGCCAGCGGGGAGATTGACATCGTGGAGTTGGTGGGCCACGAATCCGCCAGGGTGCACGGCACGCTCCACTATGGCTCCCCCCATGCATCCCAGAGCGATCACTACGACCTGCCCGAGGGAAAGACCTTCGCCGACGACTACCACGTCTTCGCCCTGGAATGGGAACCGGGCGAAATCCGCTGGTACGTGGACGGCTACCACTACCAGACCCAGCGGGACTGGTTCACCTCCAGCACCAGGGGCGTGTATCCTGCACCGTTCGACAAGCGCTTCTACCTGATTCTGAACGTCGCGGTCGGCGGAGCCTGGCCCGGATACCCGGACGAGACGACGACCTTCCCCCAGTACATGCTCGTAGACTACGTCCGCGTCTATCAGAAACAGCCTGATTAGACGTCTACAGTACAACAGCATGGTTGAACCCCTGGATTTCTCCATCATTCAGTCCGCCCTAACCACCCAGGTCTTCGGACGGGAACTGGCCGTCCTGCTGCGCATCGGCTCGACCAACGACGTGGCGAAGGACCTGGCGGCGCAAGGAGCGCCTGAGGGCACCGTCGTCGTAGCCGACGAACAGACGGCCGGCCGGGGCCGCCTGGCCCGGCGCTGGCTGGCCCCTCCGCGCACCTGTCTCCTCTG
>DATKWP010000081.1:0-15300 GCA_035529535.1 Anaerolineae bacterium
GAAATTCTCACTGATCTGGTGATACAACGGCACTTTTGCCTGCCGGTCTATTTTGACCAGTTCTTTCCAGTTCCTCATAGTTGTACACTCCTCAAGATGTCAATACAAGTATACTCTAGAAAGCACTCCTTGTCAATACCCAAATCGCTCTACCGGTTTCAGCATGCGCGAGAAGTATGATGGGAGGTGTGGTATAATGGCTACAACAGGGGCTTGACCATGATTTACTTCGACAACGCTGCTACGTCCTGGCCGAAACCGCCGGTTGTGGCCGAGGCGATGGTGCGCTTTATGAGCGACGTGGGCGCGAACCCTGGCCGCTCCGGCCACCGCCTGTCGGTCGAGGCCGCGCGCGTCGTGTATGCCGCCCGTGAGGCAGTGGCGGAGTTGTTTCATGCGCCCGATCCCCTGCGCGTCGTCTTCGGCCACAACGTTACGGAGGCGCTCAACCTGGCGCTGCGCGGCCTCCTAGAGATCGAGGGCATTCACGAGATATGAACCAGAAGGTGACACCCATGGTTGATGGAGAGATACGCCTGACGGCATTGAGCAGTGCGGCGGGCTGAGCGGCCAAGCGGGCCCCCGCGGCCCTGGCGCAGGTCCTGCGCCCGCTGCAAGCCCTGTTCCGCGCGGAACAGTATCCCGCGCTGCTGGTGGGTCTGGAGGTCAGCGACGATGCCGCCGTCTACCAGATCAACGACCAGGTCGCCGTCATCCAGACGCTCGACTTTTTCCCACCGGTGGTGGACGATCCCTATGATTTCGGAGCCATCGCCGCCGCCAACGGGATGAGCGACGTGTACGCCATGGGGGGCGAGGTCGTGCTGGCGCTCAATATCTGTGCCTTTCCAGTTGACCTGCCGCTGGAGGTCATCGCCGAGATCCTGCGCGGCGGAGCAGAGAAGGTAGCCGAGGCGGGGGGAGTGATCGCCGGCGGGCACACGCTGAACGACAAGGAGCCCAAGTACGGCCTGTCGGTCATGGGCCTGGTCCATCCCGACCGCGTGCTGACCAAGGCCGGCGCCCGGCCTGGCGACGTGCTCGTGCTGACCAAGCCGCTGGGAGTCGGCATCATCACTACGGCGCTGAAGGGGCAGGCGGCCGATCCGGCCCACGTGGCGGCAGCGGTGGAGAGCATGAAGAGGCTCAATCGCCAGGCAGCCGGAGTAATCCAGCAGGTGGGCGTGCACGCCTGTACCGACGTCACCGGCTTTGCCCTGCTGGGCCACGCCTACGAGATGGCCGAGAAGAGCGGCGTGCAGCTCCGTTTTCACCTGGAGAGGCTGCCGTTCCTGGAGGGGGCGCTCAAGTATGCTGTGCAGCGGCTCTTCCCCGGCGGTACGTGCAACAACCAGCGAGCCTACGAGCACGCGGTGCGCTTCGGGCCAGGCATCTCTGAGGAGATGCAGTTGCTCCTGTACACGCCTGAGACGTCGGGAGGGTTGCTCGTCGCTGTGCCGCCAGAAAGACTGGACACGCTCACCGGCCTCTTTGCCGACGCAGGGCATCCTTGTTGGGTCGTCGGCGACGTGGTGGAGGGAGAGGGGGTAAAAGTCGCGTAGGGCAGTTTTCGCATATTCCGCCGATTTGCGTATAATTACGACAGGAGGAGAACCGTACATGAATTGGCAGTACACGCCGCTGATATTCCCCTTGCTGATCGCGGCGGCAATCTCGGCCGGGCTCGCTATCTACTCCTGGAGACGTCGCCTGGTTCTCGGGGCCGCACCGTTCGCCTTGCTCATGCTGGCCGCTGCGGAGTGGTCGCTGGTGTACGCGTTGCGGCTATCGAGTATTGACTTGCCGACCATGCTCTTCTGGTCCAAGGTCCGCTACATCGGCATCGTCATCGTGCCTACCACATGGCTGGTATTTGTGATCCAATATACTGGCCGGGAGAAGTGGCTCACGCTGCGCAACGTGATCCTGTTAGCCCTTGAGCCGCTGGCCGTATTGACCCTGGTGTGGACCAACGAGGCCCATCACCTGATCTGGACCGACGTGCGGCTGGAGAACAGCGGGGTGTTCCTGGTGTGGAAAGCCGCCCACGGGATCGCGTTCTGGATCCATGCGGCATATACGTACTTGTTGCTTGTAGTCAGTGCACTATTCCTCATTCAGGCGCTCATCCGTTCCCCTCGGGTGTACCGGGTACAGGTGGCCGTATTATTAGTTGGCGGTGTGGTACCATTGGTGGCGGACATGTTTTCTACGCTCGGCCTGATCTCGATTCCCCTGGACCTGGCTCCTTTGTCTTTCACCATCGTTGGCCTGGTGGTAGCCTGGGGCATCTTTCGCTTCCGGCTGTTTGACATCGTACCGGTGGCCCGCAGTGCGGTCGTAGATAGCATCAGCGGGGGTGTGATCGCGTTGGACCTGCAGGGCCGGGTCGTGGACGTGAACCCGGCCGCGCAAAAGATCCTCGCTCGTTCGGCTTCTGAGATCGTGGGACAACCGCTTGGCCGGCTGCTGGCCGATCGGCCGGACCTGATCGAGCAGTATCGGAGTGCCACGGAGGCCGAGGCCGAGATCACGCTGGGGAAAGGGGACGCCCGGCGGGACTATGAGTTGCACATCTCTCCCCTTCACGACCAACGCGATCGCCTGAGTGGCCGGCTGATTCTCGTGTACGATATTACCGAGCGTAAGCGGACCGAAGCGAGCCTGATGGCCCAGAAGCAGTTGTTCGAAAGCCTGGTGGCCATGGCTCGGGCCGTGGCCAAGCATCCATCTCTGGAAGCCACCTTGCAGAGCGCCTTGAACATGGCCGCGACCCTCACCCGAGCCGAGCACGGCAGCATGTTTCTGCTGGACGGCACGGGCGTCGTGACGCATGCCGCTTTAGCCCGCGGCGTAGCCACCGCGGCTCGTCCACAAGACATCGAGCGGGACGTAGTAGGAGGAAAACTGGCCGGTTGGGTCGTCCAGCACCGCCAGCCCGCGTTGGTCTACGATACGTCTCAGGACGAGCGCTGGCTGGAATTGCCCAGTACGCCGTATACCGTGCGCTCTGCCCTGGCCATCCCCATCGTCAGTGGGTCGGCCGTGCTGGGGGTGCTCACCCTCGTGCACTCGCAGACCAATCATTTCAGCACCGAAGACGCCTATCTGATCCAGGCAGCCGCCGATCAGATGACGCTGGCGGTGCGCAATGCTCAGATGTACGACGAGCAGCGGCGCCTGGCTGACCGGCAGACTACGCTCTACGAAGCCCTCCGCACGGTGGGTCAGCATCTCGATCCAGAGGCAATCGCGCACGCGGCGGTAGAATCGGTCGCCCGCTTGACGGACTGGCCTGCGGTGGCCATCCTCTTGCCCGACGAAACGGCCACCTACCTGGTTGTCCGGGCCGTGGCTGGCGCGCTGTCCATCGCCGAGGGCTGGCGTCTTGGCGTTGATCAGGGCATCATTGGACGGGCCTTCCGCACGGCGCAGACCCAACACGTGCCCGACGTCAGCGCCGACCCCGATTATGCGCGTGCCGCACGAGATGGACATCCCACCCTGCGCGGTGAATTGGCCGTCCCGCTGCGGCGCGGTGAGCGGCTGCTGGGTGTGCTCGACGCGGCGAGCGACCAACTGGCCGCCTTCACCAACGACGATATTTTGCTGGCCGAATCCCTGGCCGAAGCGATCGCGCTGGCGCTGGACAACGCCCGGTTGTACGCCGAGATCCGCCAGTATGCGTCTGACCTGAGCGCGCTGTACACGTTCGCCCGCGCCATCAGCCGGTCGTTGGTGCTGGACGACGTCCTCTCGGAGACCTTGCACTCGGCGCTGACGGCGCTTGATTTTGACGCCGGCCTGATCTTGTTGGCCGACCTCGGCGACGGTCACTTGTACCTGGCGGCGGAGCGGGGCTTGCCCCCCGCAATGTCCACCCGCATCCGGCAGGAGGACCTGGGGGGTACCTTGTGTGCGCACGTCCATCGCCAGGGCGAGGGCGTTGCGGTGGGCGATATCGAGCAAGAGACCCAGGTGGTGGAAGAACTCGAGCAGGTGGCGGCACTGACTCTCCGTGAAATGAGGACGTCGGGCCTGCATGCCTACTCTGGAATCCCCTTGTTGCACCAGGATCGTTCACTGGGCACCTTGAGCCTCTTTGCCCGCCAGCCGCGCACGATTTCGGCCGAGGATCGGGGGCTGCAGATCGCCATCGGCCGGCAGATTGCCACGGCGGTCACCAATGCTCAATTGTTCCAGGCCATCGCGGATGAACGGAGCCGTTTGCAGTCGTTGATCGAATCCAGCCGCGATGGAATCATCCTGATCGGCCTGGACAGGCACATGCTGGTCATCAATGCGCCCGCGCTTGAACTGATGCACCTGGATGGCCGGCCCCAGGACTGGGTGAACCGGCCCTTGCAGGATGCTCTGAACTCGCTCAAGCGCCATGCCCCAGACGTCGTACAGGCCGTGATGGCTGAGATGCGCCGCGTGCGGACGGGAGACGAGTTGCCCGGCGAGGGCGAGGTCGAGATACCGCCCCGTGCGGTTCACTGGCTGAACCTGCCCGTGATGGCCGGCCCGACGCCGTTGGGTCGCCTGTTGGTGTTGCGGGACGTGACCGAGGAGCGGCTGCTGGAACGGATGCGCGATGATCTGGTCCACGCCATGGTGCACGACCTGCGCAATCCACTCGCTGCCATCTCCGGGGCGCTGTCATTCCTGAATGAGGACATCGCTGGCATGCTCTCGCCCAGCCAGCGCGAGCTGTGGGATATTGCCCAGAAGAGCACCAAGGGCATGTTGGGGCTGGTCAAGGCCATTCTGGAGCTCAGCCAATTAGAGGGCCGGCAGATCCCGTTAGATCAAACGCTGATTTCGCTACCGAATCTCGTCACCGATGCCCTGGATTCGCAGCGGCCGTTGGCCGTCGGGAAGCGTCTGCGCTTAGAGAGCGACGTGCCGTCTACGTTGCCACCGGCCTGGGCCGATGTGAAACTGATCGAGCGGGTGTTGACCAACCTGATCGGCAATGCCTGCAAGTTCACCCCGGCGGGCGGCGTGGTCCGGGTGAGCGCCAGGACGGATCCCTCGCAGCGCTCCACCCTCTTCGTGTCGGTCAGCGATACCGGTCCGGGCATCCCACCGGAGATTCAAGACCGGCTGTTCCAGAAATTCGTCACCGGCCAGCAAGAAGGGCGTGGCAATGGGCTGGGCCTGGCTTTCTGCAAGATGGTCATGGAAGCACACGGCGAACGCATCTGGGTAGAAAGCACCTCGATGAACGGCACTACGTTTACCTTTACCTTGCCCTTGCCGCCGGCTATGAGTGGTCAAGGATCAGGGATCAGGGAGCAGGGGGCAGAGGGTAGTAGTGCAGCAGGATCAGACCTGACAGGGCGGGTGAGTACACCCGTCTAACGGGTGTACTCACCCGCCCTGTCAGGTCTTTGGCTGGAACACGGCCACGGGGATGACGCCCGGCGGCAATCCATATTCCTGGGCCAGGGCCCCGTCTCCGATGCGCTCCCAGCGCCCCGCACGTCCCAGGGCCGCGGAGGCCAGCGTGACGTGGGCCATGACGATGCCGCCGTCTATAGGAGCCGGGCGCGCCAGGGCCAGGGCGATCTGGCCGGGCCTGACGATGAAGCGCCACGGTTGGCGGTTGATGGCTGAGGGGGCCAGCCGGGCGTGCTCCAGCACAGCCACCAGCGCCGGGTCTGCACCCTCCGGCGACCAGCGTGCTCCCCAGTGCTCGGAGGAGACGATCTCGGTCAGGGGCTTGCGCCGGTGGCCACCGGCCAGGCGGCGCACGGTGCGGCTGTGGAAACGGCCCCAACGGCCCTGGTCAGGATAGCCCAACGCGCAGACTGCCGCTGCCACTTCTCCTGGCGCCAGCCCCACGACGTCTCCGGCTCGCTGCGCGTCAAAAGACCCGCTCACCCAGCAGGTGCCCAGCCCGGCCCGGGTCGCCTCCAGTACTACCTGCTCCAACACGTACCCTAGATCGAGCCGGGCCGCGCTGCTCTCCTGGGGCAACATCCCGACCAGCAGGTGAGGCGGGTTCTGGACCAACCCATACGCGCCGACGATGTAGGTGAGGACGTGGCGCGTCTGTTCCACGCCGCTCACCAGGGCGATGCGCGGAGGGACGCCGGTCAGATGGTCGGCCGTGCGGGCCGCAGCGAGCAGCCGTTCCAGCACGGCCGGTTCCACCGGATCGTCCCCATAGTTGCGCACACTCACGCGCTGCCGCATGGCAGCCAAGACATCTTCCATCACCTCAAGCCCCTCGCTTCTCACCTCGTGCCCGTTGCCTCCTGCTCCTCGTCTCCCTGTCCCCCTGTCTCCCTGTCCCCTTGTCTCCTCGTCTCCCTGTCTCCTTGTCCCCTTGTCTCCTTGTCTCCCTGTCCCCCTATCTCCCTGTCTCCTTCATCCGCCAACACAGCCTGCAGAGCCGCGACGGCCACCTCCAGCATCCTATCGTCCGGTGCGCGGGTCGTCAGCCGCTGGAGTAGCAGGTTCGGTGCGATCAGTGGTCGCATCCAGGGCCGGTTGGCCAGGCGGGCCGTCAGGCGGATGAGCTCGTACGCCACCCCGGCGATGACCGGGAGCAGGACGATCCGGCTGAGCAGGCGCCAGACCAGCGAAGGCCGGCCAAAGGGAGCGAAGATCAGGATCGTCAGCACGATCAACGTCAAAAGAAAGGCCGTGCCGCAGCGGGTGTGAGCCGTCGAGAAGGGGCGCACGCCGTCTACAGTCAGGGGCGCGCCGGCTTCATAAGCATTGACGGTCTTGTGTTCTGCGCCGTGATAGGCAAACACCCGCCGGATGTCGGGCAGAAACCCGACCGCCCAGATGTAGCCCACGATCAGGAGCAGCCGCACGACGCCTTCCAACAGGCTATTGAGCCATTCCGAAGGGATGTAGGGGGCGACCAACCCGACCAGGAACGAAGGCAGGAGCATAAAGAGTGCCACACCCAGGCCGATCCCCAGGAGTGCGGTGCCCCAGGTGACCGAGGCCGGCAGCACCACCTCGTCGCCCGCTGCCACGTCGGCGCTCATCATGAGCGCTTTGGTCCCCAGGCCCAGGGCGTCCCACAACATCACCAGCCCACGCAGGAACGGGATGCGGCTGAGCGGGCCGCGGTAGAGTGCCTCGTTGAGCGGTTCTTTCTTCACGACGATGGTGCCCTGGGGATGGCGCAAGGCGACCGCCATCGTGCGCGATCCACGCATCATCACCCCTTCGATAACTGCCTGTCCTCCGTAGTTGAACGGTTTACCCACCGCTGCCTCCTCCATGATTGGGCCGGATTGTACAGAGGCCGGGTTCAACCCGGCCCCTGTTTCTGGTCTCCTGAGTGGACACTACCAGCCTTCCAGGTATTTGGCCCACGTGCCGTTGCCCTCCAGGTAACCCCCGAAGAGGTATTGCGCCGTAGGGTGTGGTTCGAAAGGCTGGTGCAGCAGCGTCATCTTCGCCCCTGCCAGCCCACGTCCCCCTTTGCGCCGGTTGCACTGCGGGCAAGCCGCAACCAGGTTCTCCCAGGAATGCTCCCCACCTCGATAGCGCGGCACGACGTGGTCTATCGTCAGTTGGCTGGTCTGGTGCCCACAGTACTGGCAGCGATATCCGTCCCGGCGCAGGATTTCCCGTTTGCACAGCCGCACGCGGGGGCGTGGCCGGTGCACCACGCCCATCAGGCGGATGACGGACGGGCGCTCATACGCGCGGGAGATGGTGCGAATAAAGCCCCGGCCATTCTCCATGACCGTGACCTTGCCCGCCAGGATCAATCCCATGGCCCGTTTCGTGTTGCAGACGTTGAGCGGCTCATAGTTGCCATTCAGTACCAGGACTGGCTCGTTCATCTCGCCAGTAGTATAACATACCTGGCCTAAGCCGTCAACGATTCGTTCTCCCATAGCCGTGCCAGGCGCCGGTATTTCACCGCCTCATAGTAGGCCATCAGCAGGCTCAGCCGCAGCCCGTGCCAGCCATCCTGGCTCCCCCGCAGCGTCACGAAGCGCCACCAGAAGTGGCGCACCGCCTGTGAGTAGGGGGTGTAGAAGCGCGGGTGGACTCGCTGCGCGTGAAGGATTCCAGCATCAATTCTGGTATACTTATCCTGGCGGGCGACAAAGTCGGGCAGGTCGTCGTAGTTGTAGTGGATGAGCGGATTCTTCAGATAGCCCTGCGGCCCATCTGCCACGACCACCTCGTGGACGGGGCGCTCCCAGCGCACGTGTCCCTGGCGGAGCAGGCGTGACTGGTAGTCGGGGTACCAGCCGGCCCCCAGGGTGAGGCGGCCGAAGATATAGTTGTGGCGTGGTATGTGCCAGACTACCTCGGCGCGCTCCTCGGCTACCACGGCCTGCACCTCCGCCGCCAATTCCGGCGTGACCCGCTCGTCGGCGTCCACGAACAAGATCCAGTCCGCTGCCACGCGGTCCATGGCGGCGTTGTGAAGCTGGGCATAATTCTCGAAAGGATGTTGCAGCACTTGCGCGCCGGCCTGCCGCGCCAGGTCCACTGTTTTGTCGGTGCTGAAGCAATCGAACACCACGCGCTGATCGGCCCAGGCCAGGCTCTCCAGGCAATCCAGGATGTTGGCTTCCTCGTTCAGGGTAGGGACGATGGCGGTCACGTTCACCGGACTGTCTCCCAGGTTTGCACGATCTGCCGGCAGGCGGCTGCCACTTCCGGGGACGCCCCCCGCATGCGCTGTCGCATCCCAGCGCGTACGAGCATGCGCGCCATCTGCCGCGCGAGTGGACCGTGGTAGCGTGCGTAGAGCCGGGCCCGGCTGGTCCACAGGTTGACGAAGGAGTGAATGGGCACCTGGGCGGTAGACTGCCCCGCGTGGTGGACGACGCGGGCGGTAGGCACGCACAGTGCCTGCCAGCCGGCCCGGCGCATCCGCCAGCACCAGTCAATCTCCTCGCAATACATGGTATACCCCTCATCCATCAGCCCCACCTGGGCCACCGCTTCCGCCCGCACCATCATCGCCGCTCCCAGGGGATGGTCTATCCGGAAGGGAATCGTCCCCTCGTAGAGGCGGCGCGGGTAACGGCCGTTGAGGGAGGTGGCGTAGAGGCGGGCAGGAAGGTGAAAGAGGTCGAAAACCAGCTGCACGAGGCCCGGAAAGCGAAAAGCGGACGGCTGGAGGGAACCGTCGGGGTAGAGGAGTCTGGCTCCGGCTATGCCCGCCCGGGGGTGAGCCTCCAGCGCGGCGAGGAGTGCTGCGGTCGCCCCTGGTCGGACTTCTGTATCGGGGTTCAGCAGCCAGATGTACTGTGTGTTGCGTGTTGCGTGTTGCGTGCTCCGCAGTATGGCCCCAATGGCAAGATTGTTGCTGGCGGCGAAGCCGGGGTTGTCGTCTCTGGCGATCAGGTGGACGGCGGGAAACTGCCCGGCCACCATGGCCGGCGTGTCGTCGGTGGAGGCGTTGTCCACTACCCAGACCTGGGCCTCGAGGTCCGCCTGCTCCAGATCCACCAACAGGGAACGCAGGCAGGTCTTCAGCAGGTCCCGCACGTTCCAACTGACGATGACGACCGACAACTCGGAGACCCGCAGTTCGGAAGATGGGCGCATTCCAACAACCATGCTCAGAGATCCGGCTCCCGTGCTATCGGCGGCCGCTGATCAGTACGATCCCGGCGGCCACCAGCCCAGTCCCCAGCCATTGGAGCGAGCCGATGGATTCCCGGAACAGGAGCCGTGCGGCAATCACCTGTACGCCGATCACCGACAGCCCGATCGTCACGGGGTAGGCGACGTGTAACGGGATGAACCGCATCAGCCCGGTGATCGTCAGGACGCCGATAAAGCCAGCCATGTTGCCGGCGACCTGCCACAGCCAGAAGCGACGCCAGTCGTGGCTGGCGGCGGAGAGTTTGAACCCGATGTTCGCCAGCACAGTGGCGACCAGGTTGCCCAGGATCAGTGCGGCAATGCGCCAGTCTTTCATGTTCGCCTCCCTTTGGCCTGGTTCGGACGTGGCCTCAAGCATAGTCTGGGAAACCCATTTTGTCAAGCGAAACCTCCTTGGGTTGATAGGCGGGTCTGTGCCCGCTGGATTGGGGGAAACAAGATAAGGCCGCTCCCACAGATGGGAACGGCCCTTCGGTTGAGGCCCCCCCCACATTCACTTGAGGGGTCTTATCTATTCATTTCTGACCGGCGTGCACGAGACGAGTTGTGTGGGGGAAAATTGGCCTGGGTTATGTCGAGTTGTGGCATAGGCAGGCCAGAGGAGGGATTCAGAAGGGTAGATTATGGGGTCAGAGGTAGTAATTGTTGTGGTAGAGCGACCGGGGATTATCGGGGGCGATGGGTCGCCAGGAGGCTGCCCCAGGTAATGTGTCAGAGGCTTCACCTTACGCATTGAGGCAGGGCTTCTCCAAAGTCCATCGGCGGGGGGCGTTTCTCTCTGTAGCAGCGAAACCGGTGTTTTGCCCCAATACATCTCCCTGGTCCGATGATAGCCCAGCACAGAAGGCAATGGGCGACTTCTGCCGCAGAAGTCGCCGGGTCAGCCGGTTCCGTCGCCAAGCCACGTGTCGAAAGATGTACCGTTCTTGTGCGTGGAGGAGGGACAAGCACCCCTCAATTTTCGCTGCGGCTGAGGAAATCGTTGACTTGCGCACATTTTTGTAGTATACTTGGGATAGATCAGAAACGTAAGAACGCCTCGTAATCTTCGTAGCCGCCTCCATTGGTCGAGGCAGCAGGAGCGCCTTGGCGACAAACATTGAAACGCCATAACACCCACGCGCCGTCGAGGTAAGTGGGTGTTTCTTTTGTTGTTTCCGTGGCACTGGCTAGCCCAAGGCAGCGACATAGACGGTAGAGGTATCCTGGTGTCAGGAATTGCGATACGAGCCAGCAGGGGATTTCCTGGAAATGAACTCCTAGAGCGAATTGGGCGGCGGCTGCGCACCGCATAAATCGTAGTCGTTCTACGCCAGATATATGCACTGAGCGGAAATCTCCCCGTATAGGTGGCGGTAAACGAGTGCCTTGCGGCCTGCTACCACGGGAAATCCCAAAGAACCATTTTTGATAGGAGGCATACCATGAAGGTCAAATCCTTAGCTATTATCGCAGCTCTTCTGCTTGCCGGAAGCGTTACTGTCACTTCTCTATCAGCTTCAGGAGCAAATGCGACCTCAGTGCACAAGGGCATTGAACAGACGTCCCCCAGCAGCATGGCCCTGTCTGCTGCTGATACCCTTACACGTACTGTCTATTTGCCCTTCATTTCCAAGCCTAGTTCGCCTCTATTTGTGGGAATGACCTTGCGTTGGGATAGTTCTGGTTATGGTCGGGGCAGCGAGGTGTGGGATGCGGGTTATCACCTCACAAGACACCTAGACATTATGACTGACGTGGACACGATTAGGAGCAACAACTATGCATGGTACTCGCCCAACCCCCTCAATTGGCCTGACGAGGCATGGTATTCATACTGGTCGCTCTCGACGCTAGAGTTCAAAGCGAGTTCGATGCCACCCGACCCTGATTGGGAATGGGAAGCAGCAGATTTTATTCTGCCCTATAGCGTATCTATGGGTAACGGGGCAACGGCCATGATCAACGGGCAACCGTTCATCGTCTCTGGACCATATGACGGATACACCGCCTTTGGACAGGCTGTACAGTACTGGCAACTTACAAACAGAGACAAGTTTCTGCTGTGGGACAACGGCGGCGACTGGAAGCAGTATGTACACCCTGGAGGGATCACAATCCAATACGATGCAGGGAGCACTCGCTTGCTCTTGTATTACAGTGAACTACGCCGTTGGTATTACCGGGGTACTTTGACGTCAGATACCATGCAGTGGATAGACATTCTTACATCAACTAATGCTTGGCCTACTGCGCAGGATGCGCGACGAGAATCAGACTCATCCATCCGTGTATTGTCGGAAACAGTTGGGTTAATGAAGGTAGATCGAGGAGGTAGGGGTAGACCTGTTGCCCACTAGCCTTGGCTTGAGTCGCGTTTATGGCTGCTAAGCAATGGCGCCTAGCGATTGGTTGCAACCATATTCTCATAACAGAGCAGCGCGCCTAACAAATGGTCTAGAGCGAACCCCAGTGGGGCATTTGTGCAAGTCTGAGATCCCGGCTATGACTAGATGAGCGTCTGGTACAGCGTTGCACGTTAACAAGTACATGGGCCCAATCGAGAGATAATAGGGGATACCCACGAAGTGGCGGCGGCGACCCATGACATGCGAGTTGGGGCACGCAGTGACCCACATAACAAATGTTGGGCGTCGCCAACCGGCGACGCCACCCGAGCTTCGATAGACTCAGGGTGCAGCTCAGACCACTGCTCAGACCATCAGGGCACGGTGAGCGACCCTTGTACGTAATGTGTGGGGGTTGGCGGTCGCCGCCACTTCCGGCCTCCTGCGATCCTGGGTACCCTGTGATTCGCTCGGCATGGCACAGGCAATGCCGGGGCAGGGATCAGGCCAGCCTTGCTGGAAACCATCGTGGCGCGGTTGATCACGGCCCTGCTGAGCGACCACTGTACGTATCGTAGGCGGCCTGATCATCGCCCCGACCCAGATCGTAGGAAGCAAAAAAGGTGCATCCTCCGTTACTTGGCCTGCTTATGACGTTGTCGTCGCTCTTTCTCAAGTTCCTTCGGAGTCAGCTCAGCGAAGTGTGCTTTGTTGACCTGAGCCAATACTCCCAGTGCGACATAGAGCGGCAGGACAAGTATCTGAAGCCAGACTCCATAGTTTACCACTTGGACGAGCCCGAAGATAGACCCCACGATTGCGAGGAGTGTCAGGCTGTTGACGGCGCGGCGATAACGGTGCACTACGTCGCTGATGCTTGCCAGGTTGAGTACGGAAATGAAGAGATTCCAGATGCCACTGCAAAGCGTCCCCTCGGTATTGATATATGGGTTATCGCTCAACCCTAGGCTGAGCTGAAGAAATCCGATGCCAAGCCAGAACAAGCTCAGTACCACCAAGAGGATAATGATGATGGCGGTCACCACACCGGAGGCGGGATTGGGAGCCTGCTCATGTTTCTCGTGCCAAGCCCTATCAGATACGCCGGTCTCGGCAAGCCGCTGTGGGGCTTGTGCACGGGTTAGCACGGCAGATTCAGCGCCTGGCTTTGCGAGGGGAGCGGCGCTTATTGGTCGCACATTCCCACTGGCAAGTAGCGCTCGCAAGCCTCGTCTTGCTGCCTCGCTCCTGGGGTTAATCGCCAACACGTTCTCCAGGCAAATACGGCGTTCCTCATCTGTGTCTAGGGCACCACTTAACCATAGCCAGCCCATCTCGTTGCGTTCGTCCTGCTGAACAACTCGCACCAGCAAACTGTGTGCTTCTGCCTTACGCCCCGCGTTAAGGGCAGCAATTCCTTGCTTCAGAAGGTCATTAGTGGCCATCGTTTACTCCTTGAAGTTCTCAGCTGACGAAACACTCCCCGAAAGAAGGTAACCAAGAGGATCATCAATGAACCTGTAATTTGGGCCATGCAGACGCAAAAATGCCCACTCACGCCTTGGCGGTGGGTGGGCTCTATGATACTTCGGTGTTTGCCGCCAGGACGACTACTGCTCTGGCTACCATCTCGGCTATGTCACAAGACTCGGCAAGGTAGTCTATGTTTTCGTATCATGATGCCCTTGGCAGAGCTACAGCCTCCTGGCCCCAAGTGGGTATCGAAGCTACTACTGCACCAAAGCACGCGCGTGACCCTGCCGGTCAGCCAAGTAGTACTTCCTATGCGATCTAGCCCAACAGGGCCGCGATACCATCGTAGCACAACTCTGTTCATGCGGCGTCAAGGAAATGCAAGAGATTTACTAGAGTGTGCCGCCCGCCCTCCGTGGGTGCTTGCTTGTGTCATGTGCGTATCTCTTGCCGCCGATTCTCTCAGGCAAGGCATCGGTACACAGGCGCCAGTGAACGTCGTGCGGGCAATGGCCTCCCACAAGCATTGGGCGTATTCTGGATGAGAATCTGCCGCAGAATTGAGGTTAGGCTCCCCTTGCGGGTGTTGTGCCCTGGTAGGCATTGCAGGTTTCGGACTGAGACCGCTGAACATACCAGCCTAAATGGCCTCGTGACTGACAGTGACAGTCTCCACAAAAAAAACTCTGCCATAGGGCAAGGCTATCACTGCTGCCTCCGATGAGCATCTTAGCCGCATGGCCTGTGGGCAATGAGGAAGTTAAGACGGCGGACGGAGAGCGAAAGGTAATCTTGTTCCGCCCCCGGGACCAGATTGCCGCATTACGTGCGCTGGCCAATATTGCCAGGACGGGTGTGCTTCCTAAAGGCCATCTTGTTCTGCCGCAGAACGAGGAAAGGCCGAAGCTCCCGCCCCCTTCTTTCCCTGGGCTTAACTGGAGCAGGGTGCAGGCCACCGCGCCAGACGGGAGCACTGTAGTGGTTGAGCGGCCGGAGGTAACTGAGGGCAAGAATCTGCCAGAGGAACAGCCTGAAGCAAGGCACACGGGGAATGATACGTGCTGACGCGGTTCTGTCGCAGAATAGTGCTACGGCTGGCTGCTATTCCTGACTGTCCCTCGCAGTAGCCAGGGTAGTGCTTCAGTAGTGGCAATCCTCACGTAGTGGTTGGGTAGGGCCGAATCCGTCTCTCTCTTTGCTTGGCGGGGATCGTCCTCTTCACCAGGGGCACGTGGCCTTGGTCGTCGTAGTTGAACACTGGGGGATCGCCGACACAGCACAGGTCGTCACCGATAGTCTGCGCCAGACCGTCACTTGGCCCTTATCGTGTTGTCTGCTTGTTGCCCCCCACGTACCGTAGGCAGTAGACGTTCCCAGCCCCATCTCCCGCCAAGATAGTGACACCATCCGGCGCAACAGTGATGCAACCAAGCCCACCTTCCAGGGCAGCCGTCGCCAGTTCCTGCCCCGTCTCCAGCTCCCACACCTTGAGAGTGCGGTCGTAGGAGCCGGAGATGGCGTGCCGCCCATCGGGGGTCACCGCCACGGCACTCACCCCAGACTCGTGTCCGGCCAGGGTGCGCACCTCCCGCCCCGTCTCCAGCTCCCACACCTTGAGGGTGCGGTCGTCGGAGGCGGAGATGACGTACCGCCCGTCGGGGGTCACCGCCACGGCGAGCACCCAATCCGCGTGTCCGGCCAGGGTGCGCGTCTCCCGCCCCGTCTCCAGCTCCCACACCTTGAGCGTGCGGTCCAAGGAGTCGGAGATGGCGTACCGCCCGTCGGGGGTCACTGCCAGAGCGTTCACCCAATGCTCGTGTCTGGCCAGGGTACGCACCTCCCGCACCGCCTCCCGATCCCACACCTTGAGCGTGCCGTCGGCGGAGCC
>DATKWP010000082.1:0-3545 GCA_035529535.1 Anaerolineae bacterium
GCTGGGCGTTCAAGTTCTTCCCCCCGAACTACACCCGGTGGATCTTTGAGGGAGACAAGCAGGTAGACGAGATGACGGCCCGCCTGGAAAAGTTCGCCGGCGGCGAGGGACCGTTGAACGCGGAGGAATTGGAGCAGTTCATGGTCGAGCGCGGGTATCGCTGGCAGACGTTGGACATCATCCTGTCCCTGCTGGACAACGGCAACCGCTACGTCCTGTCGGTGAACGTGCCCAACGACGGCTATATCACCAACCTGAATCCAGGGGCCATCGTCGAGATCCCGGCCATCGTGGGCGCCGATTGCATCTACGGGCTGGGGATGGGGGAACTGCCCATCGCCATCGCCTCGCTGATGAACCGCCAGTTGGACGTCATGGAGTTGAACGTCGAGGCGGCGGTCACCGGCGACCGGCAGACGGCATTGGAGGGGCTGATGATTGATCCCCTGGTGCCGGACCCCGAGACAGCCGAGAAGGTTCTGGACGAGATGCTCATGGCCCAGGCGGACTATCTGCCGCAGTTCCGGTAAACGAATCACCTTCCCGAAGGCTTCAGGAACGGGTCTACTGACCCGCGTCTACTGACCCGCGACACCCAGCAACCAGTTCGAGCCTTCGGGAAGGTCTGCCCCCAGGATAAGGCCAACTATGGATGAAAGTGGACGAGGCGTGGCTCCGCTGCGCTTTACCCGCCAGGAATTGATGTCGCTGGATCAGGCGGGCCGCGTGCACGAGCAGGCGAAGCGGATTCTTCAGCAAGTGGGCCTGGAGGTCCACCACGCGAAAGTGCTGCAGCAGTTGCAGGCGGAAGGGTTCCGCGTCAGCGGCGAGCGCGTGTTCTTCGAACCGGCGGTGGTGGACGGGTTCGTGGAGCAGATGCGGGGCTGGATTTCGTCTCAGCCAGCCCCTGCCCACGTGCCAGACGATGGCCGGCTGACCTTGAGCGTGAGTACGTATTCGTTGTACGTCCACGACGTCGAGACGGATCGCGTCGTCCCGTATACGGCGGACAGCCTGATCGAGATGACGAAACTGGTGGACTCGCTGGCGGACGACGGGGTGCACGGAGCGCCGCCGGGCATTCCCAGGGACGAACATCCCGACCTGCAGCCGGTCGCCCAGTACCGCATCGCGGCGCTGTACGCCCGCCAGGGGGCGACCCCCGTGGACCCGACTTCGGCCCGCACGGTGAGCTATCTGCTGGACATGGCCGAGGTGATGGGCCGCCCGATTCAAGGCCTGCCGGTCTACCTACCCTCCCCGTTGCGCCTGGGAGGGGAGTCGCTGGACGTGGTGCTGGCCTGCCTGGATCGCCTCTCGCGCGTATGGGTCAGCAGCATGCCCTCTGCAGGCGCTACGGCGCCGCTCCAGCCCTTCGGCGCCCTGGCCCTGGCCGCGGCAGAGTTAATCGGGGGGGCGGTGGCGGTGCACCTGGTCACCGGCAAGCCAGTGTTCTTTGGCGTCGGCATCTTTCCGTTCGACCTGCGGGCGGGCGCGATGGTGTTCGGGTCACCCGAGAACATGCTGTTCCAGATGCTGTGTAGCGACTATAATCGCTTCTACGGCTGGCCCTGGGAGCCCTCCTTCGGCAACATCCACGTGATGTCCAAAATGCCTGACGTCCAGTCCGGGGCCGACAAGGCAGCGATCATGGCGCTGGGCGCTTTCCTGGGCGCGCGCCATTTCGGCAGCGCGGGCACGCTCAGCCTGGACGACATCTTTAGCCCGGTGCAGTTGTTGGCCGATTGCGAGATTCGGGACTGGGTGCAGCGGGCGGTCCAAGGGGTGTGGCTGGACGAGGAGGCGGTGGACGATTGGGCGGCCGAGGTCCAGAGCGGCATACGGCAGGGATTCATGATGCTGGATAGCACCCTGGACCACTACAAGCGGCACGTGTGGTACCCCCGGTACTGGGAGCGCCGGGGGGGTGGCCCCTGGCTTTCTGAGGGGCAGCCGCGGCTGACCGACCGGTTGCGGGAAGAAGTGCGCCGGCGCATCGCCGCCCACGATTTCGAGTTGGACGCGGACAGGCGGCGGGAGATCGAGCGGATCTATCGGGCGGCGCGAGAAGCGGTCAACGGATGAACGAATGAACGGAACACGCAACACGGAGCACGTGGTCCGTGTTGCGTGTTCCGTGTAAGGTGAAAGGAGCGCGGTATGGCGACGATGCGGGTCCAACTGCTGAGCGAGCGGGAGAACCAGGCCATTCAGGATGCCAGCCTGGCCATCCTGCGCGAGACGGGCGTGATGGTGCACCACGATGGGGTGCTGAATCTGCTGGCGGAGGCGGGCGCCCGGGTGGACCGGGCACGCAAGGTCGCGCGCCTGCCCGAGACCCTGGTTATGGATTGCGTCGCCCGCGCTGGCAAGGAGTACGTGCTGTACGGGCGTTCTCCAGACTCACGGGTGTACTCACCCGCACGTACGGCGCGCCTGGGCTATGGCGACCTGGTGCTGATGTCCAGCCCCGGCCAGTACGCCTGGGTGGACATGGAGAGCGGGCAGCGCCGGGCCCCCTCCATCCAGGACGCGCGGGATGCCATTCGCCTGGGCGACGCCCTGCCCAACGTCACCATCGTCGGTGCGATGGGGATGCCGGCAGAGGTGCCGACTACGTACCGGGACGTGTTCCTGACCGCCGAACTGGTCAAGGGCACGACCAAGCCGACCCGCTGCTGGGTCGCCAACGGCCGTTCCGCCCGCTACGTGCTGGAGATCTACCGCGCCGTCGCGGGAGGGGAGGCGGCCCTGCGCGCTCGCCCGATGGTAGAAGCGTTCCTCGAGCCGATCAGCCCCTTGCAGTTACCGCACGATGGGTTGGACGTCCTGGCCGAGTTCGTACGGGCCGGGCAGCCGGCCAGTTTTGGCCCCATGGCCATGACGTCGGGCACCGCGCCGGCCACGCTGGCCGGTACGCTGGCCCAGGAGAACGCCGAGATACTCTCCGGCATTGTCGTCGCCCAGTTGTTGGCGCCGGGCGCGCCGGTCACCTACGGGGGCATCCCCCACGTGATGGACCCGCGCACGAGCATCTGTTCCTTCGGCTCCCCTGAGCAGGGGCTGATGGGCGTGGCCATGGTGGAGGTCGCGCGCTCCTATGGCTTCCCCGTCTACGTCAACGTCGGCCTCACCGACGCCAAGGTCCCCGACGTGCAGGCGGGTATTGAGAAGGGGGCCAGCCTGGCCCTGGGGGTGCTGGCCGGGGCCGACACCTTCGGGCACGCCGGCATCTGCGGCACGGACCACGGGGCCAGTCTGCTCTGGCTGTTCGTGGACGACGAACTGATGGCCTACGTGAAGCGCATCGCCCGTGGGTTCGAGGTCACCCCCGACACCCTGGCTACGGAGGTCGTGCACGCGGTAGGCCCCGGCGGCCATTACCTGGCCGAAGACCACACGGTACGGCACTTCCGCCAGGAGATCTGGTTCCCCGGCCCGGCCTGGACGCGCCAGGCGTGGGACGGGTGGGAAGATCAAGGGCGGACCTCGATGGGCGAGCGCGCCGCCGCCGAAGTGAGGCGCATCCTCGCCACACACCAGCC
>DATKWP010000083.1:0-2279 GCA_035529535.1 Anaerolineae bacterium
GCAAATATCCGGCGGTACAGTTCGACCGTGGCAGCCAGGTGATTGCCCAGTTCACGCACGAGCGTGATAAAGTCGTATTGGCCAAGGTTCACCAGGGCCAGCCCGCTGGACGCGGCCACCTCCCGCTCGATCGGCCAGCACAGGAGCACAGGCTCCGCGCCTCGTTTCTTGAGCACGAATCCGCTCGTCAGGCTTGCCCCATTCGTCATGTAAACCATGGCCGGGTTGCCATGTACGGCCCCGGCGACGAAAATGGCATCGAGCCCACGTGCCTCCATCAGGCTATCCAGGTCTCGTTTCACAGCGGTGTCTCCTCGCAGGCCGGGTCGTCTCCCTCCTCATCGTCTTCTTCGTCTTCCCAATCGTCTTCGTCGTCCATGAACGGGATGGGGGCAAACAGATCGAATTCCTCGTCTTCCAGTTCGTCGAAATCATCCTCGTCCCAGTCCTCCTCCAGATCAAACTGGCTCAAGAGCGTTTCATACTCCTGGGCCTTGTCGCCCAGGTCCGCCTCAATCTCGGTCACCATCGCGCGGTAGTAGGCAGCGCTGTCGGCCACCTCCGCCAGGTCGTGTTCGATCATCACCATGATGTCGTGGGCCACACTCGCCCGGATTTCCCAGTCCTGGCGGTCCTGCGGATCGGTCACCTTGTCCTGGATGCGCTGGACAATGTCGTACTCGTAGCGGGCGCGGGCGGCCTTACGTTCCAGGCCAGGAAGCCGGGCTTCCGTCTCTTCCAGCAAGCGCTTAAATTGGACATAGACCTGTCCGCGCACCCACAGGTCTTCGTCGTCCAGATTGGGCAACCCATCAAAGATCTCTTCCGGTTCAGTAGTCATCGTCAACTCCTTATACTAGGCATACGCACGCAACCCTTCAAGTGGGCGAATTGTCACTCCCTCGACCGGTGGAAGCGCCAACCCGCGCTGCAAACGCACAACTCGCCACCTCTGCAACCACTTTCAATAATTCCCGCTCCTCCTCCGGTAACACCGTGCGCGGGTCGAACACCAGCCGGTCCCCCTCGATACGGGCAATCACCGGCGGGTTGCTCGCCCGCAACGCGGCGGCCCACCCGTCGGGATTGGCCACGGACAGTGCGACCAGTTTCGTGGGCAAGGTCTCGCCAGGCAGACTGCCCCCGCCTACGGTGGACTCGCCGTCCACGACCTCAGCCGGTAGCCCCGCCCGCCGCAGCACCCGCCGCCAGCGCCGCGCCCGCCGCTCGATCTCTTCCAGCGGCGTGGCGATCATGCGCCAGACCGGCACCTCTTGGGTGGCCTCTCCCCTCGCGTAATGCAGCAACGTCGCCTGCAGGGCCGCCAGGCACAGTTTGTCTGCTCGCAACGCGCGGGCCAACGGATGGCGCTTGAGAGGTTCCACGTACTTCGCCCGGCCCACGATGATGCCAGCCTGCGGCCCGCCCAGCAGTTTGTCGCCGCTGAAACAGACCACGGCCGCACCGGCCGCCACACTCTCCTGGACCGTCGGCTCGTGCATCAGCCCAAACTGGGCCGTGTCCAGCAGCGCGCCGCTTCCCAGGTCGTCCATTGCCGGCAGGTCGTGCTCGGTGCCCAAGGCGACCAGTTCGGACAAAGAAGGCTCCGTGGCGAAGCCCACGATGCGGAAATTGGAGTGGTGTGCTCGCAGGATCAGGGCCACGTCCTCGTGCTCTTCCAACGCCGCCGCGTAGTCGCGCAGGTGAGTCCGATTGGTCGTACCCACTTCGATGAGGCGCGCCCCGCTCTCCCGCATCACGTCGGGGATGCGGAAGCCGCCGCCGATCTCTACCAGTTGCCCCCGTGAGATGATCACACCCCGCCCGCGCCCGATGCCTGTCAGCGCCAGGAGCACTGCCCCGGCGTTGTTGTTGACGACGAGCGCGGCCTCGGCTCCAGTCAAATCGCATAGCAACCGCTCCGCGTGCACGGTGCGGTGGCCGCGTTGACCTGCCTGCAGATCATACTCCAGGGTAGAGTAGCCCCTGCCCACCACCTCCAGTGCCACCCGCGCCGCGGCTGACAGGGGAGCGCGCCCCAGGTTGGTATGAATAATAACGCCGGTCGCATTGACGACCGGCCGCAACGTGGGCACCAATCGTTCCTGCACATGCACACCTGCCCGCGCGACAATGGTCGCCAGTCCTGGTACATCCGCACCACCTCGCACCGCATCGCGCACCAGGTCGAGCACCTGGCGCAGGGCGTCCACGGTCTGGCGGTGGCCATAAACGGCGACCAATTCCTGCACAGCCTGCTCACTGAGCAGCCGGTCCAC
>DATKWP010000084.1:0-2571 GCA_035529535.1 Anaerolineae bacterium
GTGGATGAGATTGTGGCCCAGGGAGGCGAGGCCGTAGCCGTCACGTGCGACGTCCTTGACCGCGCCAGCGTCGAGGACGCCCGCGACACAGTACTGAAACGATGGGGGCGGGTGGACATCCTGGTCAATGGCGCAGGGGGCAACAAGAAGCAGGCCACGACTTCCCCCGACCTTTCTTTCTTCGACCTGCCTCCCGACGCCATCCGCTGGGTGTTCGACCTGAACTTCCTGGGCACACTCCTGCCCAGCCAGGTCTTTGGCCAACCGATGGCAGAACAGGGCGCAGGCTGTATCCTCAACGTCTCTTCGATGAACGCCTTCCGCCCACTGACCCGCATCCCGGCCTATTCGGCGGCCAAGGCGGCGGTGAGCAATTTCACCCAGTGGCTGGCAGTACACATGGCGCAGGAGTATTCAGCCCGCATCCGCGTCAACGCCATCGCCCCCGGCTTTTTCCTGACCGAACAGAACCGCTTCTTGCTGACCGAAGAGACAACTGGAAATCTGACCCCGCGCGGCCGTACCATCATTGAGCACACGCCTATGGGCCGCTTCGGCGCTCCCGAGGACCTAGTCGGCACCGTGGTGTGGCTGCTTTCACCCGCCGCAGCCTTCGTCACCGGCGTGGTCGTGCCGGTGGATGGCGGCTTCTCAGCCAATAGCGGCGTATGATACCTGTCGAGGCTGTCACGAAGGTCAGCGCTCACCGGCCTGCACGCGCGTCCGAACCATTGGAGGTGCTCGATGCTTTACCCGCAGTCGAATCCCTTTCGCCAGACGATTGACCTTTCAGGATTCTGGGATTCTCGTTTTGACCCGGACCGGCGAGGAGAGCAAGCCAGATGGAGCGAGGGCTTTGCCGGCGGACGCCCCATCGCCGTCCCTGCCAGTTGGAACGACCAGTTCGAGGACGGGCGGGACTACTTGGGCCCTGCCTGGTACCAGACCCGCTTCGATCTGCCGTGGGGGTGGTGCGAGCGGCGGGTTGTGTTGCGCTTCGGCTCCGTCAACTACCTGGCTGACGTGTGGCTGAACGGAGTGCAACTGGGACAACACGAAGGTGGGCACCTGCCCTTCGAGTTCGACGTCACACCGCACGTACGGCCCGAGGGGAACGTGCTGGTGGTGCGCGTCGAAGGGGAACTGGCCCCCGACCGCGTCCCGCCCGGCAACGTGCCGCCAGACCCGCTGGACGGGTTCGGCAACGGCAACTATCCTCCCACTTCCTTCGACTTCTTCCCTTTCTGTGGCATCCAGCGCCCGGTGTTGCTCTACGCTGCCCCGCACAACGCCATCTCTGACCTGACGGTGGTAACGCAGATCATGGGGCACGATGGCGTCGTGCACGTGCGGCTGGAGCAAGCGGGCGGCATCATCCCCACCGCGCGCTTTACCCTGCGGGGGCACGGCACACAAGTTTCGGTAGAAGCGCTGTCCACGAGAGAGGTAACGCTGACGGTGCCTGATGCAGCGCCGTGGACGCCCGGCTCGCCCGGTCTATACAACCTGACGGTTGAACTGGTGCAGGGCGGGACAGCCTGCGATCGCTATACACTGCCGGTCGGCATCCGCACCGTCGCCGTGGATGGCGATGCCCTGCTCCTCAACGGCCAGCCCATTTTGCTCAAGGGTTTCGGCCGCCACGAGGATTTTCCGGTGGCGGGGCGGGGACTCGTGCCGGCGGTGATCGTCAAGGACTATGCGCTGATGAAGTGGGTGGGGGCCAATTCGTTCCGTACCACCCACTACCCCTACTCTGAGCAGATGATGTACCTGGCCGACCGGTTGGGCTTTATGGTGATTGACGAAACGCCAGCGGTGGGGCTGTTCTTCCACGAAGAGGGGTTGGAGCGGCGGCTGGCCCTGTGTCGCCAGTACACGCGAGAGTTGATCGCCCGCGACAAGAACCATCCCAGCGTCATCGTGTGGAGCCTGGCCAACGAGCCGCACTCCCTGCGCCCGGCAGCCAGGCCGTTTTTCCGCGACCTGTACGATCTGGCCAGGTCGCTCGACGGTTCCCGGCCGGTGACGGTTGTGAGTTGTATGGGATTGGGGGAAGAGGCGTTCGAGTTCCTCGACCTGGTGTGCCTCAACCGTTACTTTGGCTGGTACACCCAGGTCGGACAACTGGAGGATGGGTGCCGGCTTCTGTCGGTCGAACTGGACGCCCTGCACGAGAAATTCCCCAAGCCCCTGCTGCTGACCGAGTTTGGCGCCGATGCGGTCTGTGGCTGTCACGCCCAGCCCCCGGAGATGTTCAGCGAGGAATACCAGGCCGACATGTTGGCCCGCTACATCGAGGTAGCGAACAGCAAACCCTACGTCGTAGGGCAGCACGTCTGGAACTTGTGCGACTTTAAGACGGGGCAGGCGGTGCACCGGATGGGAGGCATGAACCTGAAGGGGGTATTCACGCGGGATCGGCGGCCCAAACTGGCCGCGCACCGGCTGCGGGAGATGTGGAGCAGCCAATAAAGCTCGCCGCCCCCGTCCCCGGGGGCGTCCTAGAATGGCTGGGTACGAACGAATACTTCTTTGGAGGTCATGGATGTCTGACGTACACAAAGCAGC
>DATKWP010000085.1:0-2582 GCA_035529535.1 Anaerolineae bacterium
CGTAGGCATCACCCAGACCAACTGCTACGTCGTCGGCTGCGACCAGACCCACGAGGGGGTCGTGATTGACCCCGGCGGGCACCCCCAGCGCATCCTCAAGGCCATCGAGCAGAGCGGCCTGACCATCCGCTACGTCCTCAACACCCACTGCCACTTTGACCACATGGGCGCCAACGCGGAAATCATCGCCGCCACCAAGGCCCCCCTCGCCCTCCACCCGGCCGAACTCCCCATCCTGCAGGCCAAGGGGGGCGCCGCCTGGTTCGGCGTACTGGTCAAAGAAAGCCCCCTGCCCGACCTGGAACTGGACGGCGGGCAGGTGCTTGAGGTCGGCACGCTCCGCTTCCAAGTCCTGCACACCCCCGGCCACTCCCCCGGCGGCCTGACCTTCTACCTGAAAGAAGAGAGCGCCGCCTTCGATGGCGACGTCCTCTTCGAGATGGGCATCGGGCGCACTGACGTGCCCGGCGGCGACTGGGACACGCTGGAGCGCTCGATCCGCGAGGTCCTGTACGCCCTGCCCGACGACACTACCCTCTACCCCGGCCACGGCCCCAAGACTACCGTCGGGCGAGAAAAGCGCGCCAACCCCTGGGTGAGATAGGACATCGCGCGGGGCTGAAGACCCCGCGCTCAAAGAGCAAAGCCCTGCGGGCTCCAATCCAGCCCCGCGGGGCTTTGCTCTTTCAGGCCGGTGCTTTAGCGCCGGCCTCTCTCAGCGCTCTCGCTCCACCACGTATCCGGCCAGCGCGCCCAGTGTGCGGCGCGCCGCGTTGTCCGGCAGCGCCGCCAGCGCCGCTTGGCTCTGCCTGGCGTACGCCCGCGCCTCTTCCAGCGCCGCCCCGATGGCTCCCGACGCCCGGATCGCCTCGATTGCCCCCCGCATCTGCTCCTCGTCCCGCTCGCCCGCCAGCACCCCGTTGACCAGCGTCTCCCCCTCCGCCCGCTCCAGGTAGCACAGGACCGGCAGCGTGACCAGCCCCTGGCGCAGGTCGCTGCCGGCCGGCTTGCCCAACTGCGCCTCGTCGCCGGTCAAGTCCAGCACGTCGTCCACGATCTGGAACGCCATGCCGAACCCGCGCCCGAAACGGCGCAGGGCCGCCACCTGCCCCTCCTCCGCCCCCGCCAGCAGCCCCGCCATCTCCATTGAGCCAGCGAATAGCGCCGCCGTCTTGGCCTCGATGTTAGAGTAATAGTCCTCCCGGCTGCCGTGCCTCCCCTGGATGACGAGCATCTCCCGGATCTCTCCGGCACACATGGTGCGCAGTACGGCCCCATAGACCCCCAGCACGCGCGCCTGCCCCAGGTCTGCGACCAACGACGTGGCCTGGGCCAGCAGATAGTCGCCCGCCAGCACGCTGGCTTCCCAGGGCCAGGCCGTGTGCAGCGTCCGCTGGCCCCGCCGTAGGGGGGATCCATCCACCAGGTCGTCGTGGATCAGGGTGGCTGCGTGCAGCATGTCCACCGCCGCCGCCAGGCTGTAGAAAGGATCGAGGGGAGCAGCGAATGTCAGGCCGGTGAGGAGCACCAGGGCCGGCCGCAGCCGCTTGCCGTCTTCCAGCACGCGGCGGAGCGCCGCACCCAGCGGCTCCTCGACGTCCGCCAGCGCTTCACGCAGCAGGTGTTCCACCCGCCCCATCTCCGGGCGGATGGGTTCCAACAGAGGAATGAGGCGCAGAGGAGTGGTCATTGGACTTTTCGTTTCTATCGTCATCTTCATCCGAGGTGTGGATAAAGCAGGACGGGTCCTCGGCCAGGTAGTTGCCGGTGGTGGCCCAGGACCGTCCGCGACAGCCGCCGCACAGCCGCCGGTACTCGCACTCGCCACAGCGTCCTTGCAACCGCTCTTCCCGCCCCCGCAAATCCTCGAACACAGAGGAGGTGGCCCAGATCGTCGCAAAGGGGGTCTGGCGCACGTTGCCACAACTCACCTCGATGAACGGGCAGGGCCACACCTCGCCGTTGGGCTTGATGTAGACGAACCCCCGCCCTGCTGAACAACCGTGAAAGACCGTTTCCGCCAGCCGCAGCAGCGGGCCACCCCGAATCCCGGCTCGTTGCAGCAAAAAGGGCCAGTACTGCGGCCCCGCCACCGGCTCCATGATGGCCCGCATGGTGCTCTGGGCCTGCGCCATGAAGCGGATCAAGCGCTCGTTGGCCCCCAGGTCCAGCGAGGCATCCCCTATGGCGCGGCCCCGCCCCACGGGCACTAACTGGTACATGATCACAATCGCCGTCTCCAGTTCGTCCACCAGCGCCATCAGCGGCTCCAATTGATCCAGGTTGTACTCCATGGCCGTGATGTTGATGTGCAGGGGGATGCCGGCCCGGTGCAGGGAGCGGATACCTCGCAAGGCATCCTCGAACGCCCCCGGCTGGTTGCGCACGTAGTCGTGGGCGGCACCGTCGAACCCATCCAGGCTCACCGCCCCGATCGCCACCCCGCAGCGGCGCAGGTGGCGCGCCACCGCGTCGTCAATCAGCGTGGCGTTGGTCGCCAGCGTGTTGGAGAAACCCAGGGCCTTGGAATAGGCCAGTACCTCGAACAGGTCCTCGCGCACCAGCGGCTCACCGCCGGTAAA
>DATKWP010000086.1:0-2206 GCA_035529535.1 Anaerolineae bacterium
TTCCAACGCCGCCAGTGCTCCTCCCGTCACCGATGGCGCGACTGCCGTCGGCTGGGGCGTGGGCGTAGCAGGGGCCGCCGCCGGAGCGAGTGCACGCGCGCCCGGCACCGAGAGCGCGTTCATCACGCCGCAGGCCGGCAATGCCACCAGCGAAAGCGCCACGATCAGCGCCAGCCAACCTATTGACTTTCTTACGTTCATCTCTAACCTCCTCGTTTCTATCTGTTGCAACCATTACGCGCAGAGCAAGTTTCCACTCCTCTACGCGCACAGGGTATCATACCACAGACAGGGGTGGTTTGTCCTTAAGGGAGGATAGGGGCGAGATTAAGGGAAGATTAAGGGAGGGAGGGGAGGGGGAGAAGGGGAGAGGGGGAGAGGGGGAGGGAAAGATGGAAAGGAGGTTGGGGAATCAGATGCGGGGTCAGCGGGGGAGCCAGAGGGTGAAGGTGCTGCCTGCGCCGGGGGTGCTGTGGAGATCGATGCGGCCGCCGTGGGCGGCGACCAGGTCGCGGGCGATGCTCAGGCCCAGCCCCATCCCAGACGGGAAACGGCGACCCGCCGCACCGCGGTACAGGGGGGTGAAAATGCGCTCCATCTCCTCCGGTGCGATGCCTGGGCCGGAATCGTCCACGCGGATGCAGGCCTGTTCCGCTTCTGTACCTGCGCTCACGCTGACTTGACCACCGGCCGGCGTATACTTGATCGCGTTGCTCACCACGTTCCCCAGCGCTTGCGCCAGCCGGTCGGGGTCTATCTCCAACACCGGCAGGTCAGCCGGGAGGTCCACCTGCCAATGCAAGCCCTTGTCCTGGGCCGCCTCGCGCCAGGGCCCCAGGACCTGTGCCAGCCACGAGGACAGCGGGGTAGGCTGGCGATCCAGTTCCAGGGGACCCAGCGTCTGGTCGTACAGGTGGGTCAGGTCGTCCAGGAGGTGCTGCATGCGCCGTACTTCTGCGTCCATCCCACCGAGCAGTTCCTGCCGCACTGCCGGGTCCCCCTCCGCGCCGCCGGCCAGCGCCTGGATGGCCGACAGGAGCGCACCCAGGGGCCGGCCCAGTTCGTGCACCAGGTTGGCCAGCAGCCGCCGGCGGGCCTTCTCCAGGCTCTGCAAGCGCTCGGCCAGCGTGTTGAAGGCCCGCAACAGCAGCCGGACCTCGGCCGGTCCCTGCTCAGGGAGCGGTGCCAGTGCCTCGCCGCCGGCCATGCGAGAAATCGCCTGCGTGGCCCGCCGCAGCGGGCGCTCCAGGTCAAAGGCCAGAAGTAAGCCCGCCCCGGTGCCCACGACCAGCCCACCCAACAGCACCCAGGTAATGAAGGTGCGCGTGCGGGGGAAACGCTCGTAGACGCTGGACAACGGGTCGGTCACGCGGACCACCCCGGCAATCTGCCTGTTGATGAAGACCGGCACCAGCACCTCGGCCGCGCCCGTTCCCGGCTGCTGGCCATAATCCACCCGTACGATGGCCCCGCTGAGCAGCACCTCGCGGAGGCCAGGGGTTTCGACCTGCTGGCCCACCTGGGGCTGGTCAGCGGCAGCGGTGGACGCCAACAACACGCCACGCGGATCGAGCAGCCACACCCGCGCCGTGATCCGATCCCCGACCCAGGCGGCGAAAGCCTGGGCCTGGCGTGGGTCGGACCAAACCTGGGCATAATCGGCGGCGACGCCCGCCACCAGCGTGGCCTGCCGTGCCAGTTCGTTGGAGAGCCCCGCCAGCAGCACCTGCGTCTCGAACAGGTACGTCAGGGCGACGCCCACCAGCGGGATCACGACCAGCAAAGGCAGCACGTGGCTCAGAATTAAGCGCGCACGTAGCGACCGCATTTTCAACCTCTCGCGCATTGCATATGCCGTGTTGCGTGTTGCGTGTTCCGTATTCCGTGTTCTACGCACCACGCAACACGAGACACGCACTACGTACTACTTTATCAGTTTGTACCCTACCCTGCGCACCGTGACGATGCGCTGAGGATGACCGGGGTCGTCCTCGAGTTTCTCGCGCAACCAGCGGATGTGGACGTAGACGGCCTGCGGCTCACCGGCGTATTCCGCGCCCCAGACGCGGGCCAGCAGATCGTCTGCCGAGATCACGCGCCCGGCTTCCAGCGCCAGCGCGTGCAGGAGGTCGAACTCGCGGGGGGCCAGTTCCACGGGCCGCCCGCCCACGGTCACGGTGTGCGCGGCCGGGTCTATCTCCAGGTC
>DATKWP010000087.1:0-3111 GCA_035529535.1 Anaerolineae bacterium
AAATTGGTGTATAATCACGCACGGGAGGTGAACATGACGCCTGATGATCTCCGGGCGTTGATCTCGGCAGGCGAAACGCTGTCGGTTGAGTTCAAGGGTGAAGAGCATGAGCCACTGAACGACCGGGACCTGGTGGAGGCCGTCGTCTGCCTGGCCAATCGCCCCGTCGGTGGGGAGGCAGGGTATCTGCTCGTAGGTGTGGAGGACGATGGCCACCTGACCGGGGCGCGCCCTCGCCACGAGGCCGGAATGACCGACTCCCGGCGTGTAGCGGCTCTGATCGCCGGCCGCACCTGTCCAGCCCTGACCTGCCGGGTCGAAGTGGTGTCCCTCGAGAGCCGTGACATACTGGTGATCGAAGTGCCGGCTTCGCGGGCACCGGCCGGTACCACCGACGGCAAATACCTGCGCCGGGCCATCGGCGGGCGCGGCCGGCCCGAGTGCCTGCCATTTCACTTCCACGAGATGCAAGCCCACCAGGCCAGCCGGGGCATCCTGGATTACTCCGCGCTGGTCGTGCCCGAAGCCCGCTGGGAAGACCTGGACCCGTTGGAGTTCGAGCGCTTTCGTCGCGGTATTCGAGAGAGCCGGGGCCTGGGCGATCCAACCCTGCTCGACCTGCCCGACCGTGAACTGGCCAAGGCGTTGGGCGCAGTGGAAGCCAACCGCGAAATCACAGCAGTGCGGGTGCTCGGCCTGCTGCTCTTTGGGAAGGAAGAGGCCCTACGATCCATCCTGCCGACCCACGAGGTCGCTTTCCAGAAACTCTCAGGGACCCAGGTAGAGGTCAACGATTTCTTTCGCTGGCCGCTCTTGCGGGCCATGGACGAACTGCTTTCTCGCTTCCGCGCCCGCAACCGCGAAGAGGAATTGATGATCGGCTTCCTGCGGGTCGGCGTGCCTGACTATCCGGAACGGGCCTTCCGCGAGGCAGTGGCCAACGCCCTCATCCACCGCGATTATACCCGCCTGGGAGCAGTGCACGCCCAGTGGTACGAAGATCGGATCGAGGTATCCAATCCTGGCGGATTTCCAGAAGGGGTACGGCCGGACAACCTGCTGGTGACGCCCCCCCGTCCGCGCAACCCACTGCTGGCCGATGCTTTCAAGCGGGCCGGCATCGTGGAACGGACCGGGCGCGGGATCGACACGATCTTTTACGAGCAACTGCGCAACGGACGTCCTGCCCCTTCCTACGGGCGGAGCACCGAAGTGGACGTGGTGGTAGTGCTGCCGGGCGGCAAGGCCAACCTGGAATTCGTCCGGCTGGTGGTAGAGGAGAACCAGGCCGGCCCGGCGCTTCAACTGGGCGAACTGTTGCTGCTCAACCGCCTCTGGTCAGAGCGCCATCTCACCACAGCGGAAGCGGCCAGCCTGATCCAGAAGTCAGAGGCTGAGGTGCGAGCGACGCTGGAGCGGCTGGAAGAGGCAGGGCTGGTAGAGCCACGGGGTGAGGGCAAGGCACGCAGTTATCACCTCTCTGCCCCCGCCTACCGGCGGCTGGGCGAGAAAGCCGCCTATGTCTACCGGCGAGGCTTCGAGCCCGTACAACAGGCACAGATGGTGCTCCAGTACGTTGCCAGGCATGGACGCATAACACGCCGCGAGGCGGCTGAGTTTTGCCAGGTCGGACCGTACCAGGCAACGCGGCTTCTCAAGAGGCTGGTGAAAGAAGGAGAACTCAAAACACACGGCACCGGCAAGGGAACCTGGTACGGACCGCGCTCGAAAATACGAGCGCGCTCGTAAAATTACGAGCGCGCTCGTAAATTGCTCGAATTTCCACCATGATATGCTCCCCGGCTCCGCGTTGTCCCCTATTCCCTCATTGGTGTATAATGTTCCAAGTCGTGGTTCTTGGAATGGACAACTTTCATGACAGACGTATTGCTCGTCGGCGCTGAAGAACTGGAAAACCTCGCCACCCGCTACCTGGCGGCCGTGCTGCGCCAGCACCGGTATTCCGTACAGTTGGCCGCCTTCAGCACCGCCGCAGAGATGGACGCCGTGGTGTGGCAGGCCAGGGTCACCCGCCCCCGGCTGATCGGCCTTTCGGTCATCTTCCAGTACCGTGCACCCGAATTCCTGGCGCTGGCCGCCAGGCTCCGCCGCGCCCTCCCCAGGGCGCACATCACCATGGGTGGGCACTTTCCTACGTTCGCGGCCAGGGAGTTGTTGTGCGATTTCCCCGTCCTCGACTCGGTCGTGCGCGGCGAGGGCGAATTCGCGCTGCTGGAACTGGTCCAGAAGTTGGACTCGCCCGAGGTCTGGGGCGATGTCCTGGGCCTGTCTTTCCGCCGCGCTGGCGAGATCGTGGAAAATCCACCCCGCCCGCTCATCGCCGACCTGGACGCGTTGCCCTTCCCCGCGCGCGACACGCCACCCCAGCACCACCTGGGCGTCGGATATTCGCCCATCGTCGGCAGCCGCGGCTGCTACCGGGATTGTGCCTTCTGCAGCATCCGCTCCTTCTACGGCTCCAGCCACGGCAAGACCCAGCGCTTCCGCAGCGTGCCCAACCTGGTGGACGAGATGGCAGACCTGTACCACCGCTTCGGCGTACGCTTTTTCGTCTTCAACGACGACGAGTGGTTCCCCGCCGGCCAGGCGCGCTACGAGCGCGTCGCCGCATTGGAAGCCGCGCTCAAACGGCGCAGGCTGAACGTGATCATGAGCATCAAGTGCCGCGCCGACGACGTGGAGGAGGACCTGTTCCGGCGGCTGCTCGACGTGGGCGTCGTGCGCGCTTACGTCGGCGTCGAGTCGGGCTCCGACCACAGCCTGCAGACGCTGAACAAGCACACCACCGTCGCCCAGAACCGCCGCGCGCTCGAGATCTTGCACCGGGTGGGGATGCTGGCCGATTTCGGGCTGATCATCTTCGACCCCGACAGCACCGTCGAGGACATCCGTGCCAACCTGGACTTTTTGCGCGAAATGGGTGGCACGGGCCTCGCTCCGCTGAGTTTTGGCCGCATGGAAGTATACGCCGGCACGCCGATCCTGGACCGGCTGCAGGCCCAAGGGCGGCTGGCCGGTACTTACATGGCGTGGAACTATGCGATCGCGGATCCGCGCGTCGAAATGCTGTGGCGGCTGATGATCGCCACC
>DATKWP010000088.1:0-12782 GCA_035529535.1 Anaerolineae bacterium
CTACGAGTATCGTTGCTGCGATTGTGACACGACGTTCGAGGCGCTGGTGCGGGATGGCAAGGCTGCTGTTTGCCCGCACTGCGGTGGTTCGTCGCTGGACAAGTTGCCGTCTGCCCCGTTCGTTCTCAGCGGGCAGACGGCCCGCCCGGCCGGACATACCTGCTGCGGCCGAGAGGAACGCTGCGCCGCGCCCCCTGCTCTGAAACGGCTAAACTCGTGTTATAGCCGGTTCATATCCTACGGCTACCTTGCTACCTTTCCCCAGAAGAGCGAATAGGTAATGAAAGCATAATAGTCGGGCAGATTCAGGATGAAATCCGGCGACCCTGGCCAACACAGCCGCTGGAACTGGGTCCAATCCTGTGGTGTGACCTCCGGCTCTGCTTTCCCCCACAGCATCCGCAAGCTCCCCGTTAATGCGTCCCGGGCCGCTTCATCCAGCGGGGCGTGGATGTCGGCCACAAAGGTGCGAACCTGGGGATCTTCCAGGCCTGCCTCCTCAAGCCAGCCGAGCGCGCGCAGAATGTGCCACTCTGGCCTCACATCGTCGGTGTAGGGAAAGTTCGCTGCACAAGTCGCATTCAACCGGGCCTCCAACAGGGGATATCCGGAAAGTAGTCTCTGGGAGGACCAGAAGAGAATAGCTACGATTCCTCCGGGCTTGACCACCCGTACAAGCTCTTTCACCAACGGCAGAGGATTCTTGCCGGCAACAGGCCACAGCGTATCTGCGTTCCATGCCCAATCAAACATGTCGTCGTCAAACGAGAGATTTGCCATGTCTCCATATTGGAATGAAACTTGTGCGGCCAGTCTGTTCTTGCGGTCAGTCTCCTCTGCGCGAGCCAAACACTCTGGTGAAATATCAATCCCTGTCACGTGCCCTTCAGGCGCTATGGCCTCCGCCAGCCACAGGGTGTGAGTACCGATCCCGCACCCGGCGTCGAGTCCCCGGCTCCCCGCAGAGAGTTGGAGGGCGCGGATCGCCGAACGGATAGCAGGCTCTGTCACGCGGTGCATCCAAGATGCCATACCCAGGTAACTAACCTCAATTCCCATGTTCTTACGCCTCTGCTCTCGTAGGTCATTCCCCTGTCAGGCTACCAGCCCAGGATCTTGCGCAGCGCCCGTGCCTGCGCCCGGCTCAGCTCAACCTCCGCGCCAGTGGTCAGGCGCAGTTTGTGGCTGCCCTTGAACCAGGGGACGATCTCTTTCACCCGGTCGAGGTTGACGATAGCGGAGCGGTGGGCACGGAAGAAGCGGGCCTGGTCAAGCCGCGCCTCTAACTCGGCCAACGTTCGCTGAACGGGATGGGCTTCGCTCCCCACGTGCACGAAGGTCTGCTCGTTTTCGACGCCAATCCAGTCAACCTCGTCCACATTCAGCACGCGGATGTGGTTTCTATGGCGCACGGCCAACCGGGTCAGGTAGTGCCCCTGGGCCGCCAGACCCTCCAGCAGCGGGGCGAACCGGGCGGACAGATTGTGCTCCTCAGCCAGTTCTTCCTGGGCGCGGCGGATGGCCTTCTCCAGTCGCTCGCGGGTGATGGGCTTGAGCAGGTAATCCAGCGCGTTGACCTCGAAGGCGCGGATGGCGTACTCATCGTAGGCAGTAACGAACACGATCGGCGGTGGCTCCTCCAGCGCCTCGATCACGCCAAAGCCGTCCAGCCCCGGCATTTGGATGTCGAGCAGCACCAGGTCGGGCTGGTCCCGCTCGATCAGTTCCACCGCCTGGGGGCCGTCCTCGGCCTCGCCGATGAGTTCCACGCCCTCAATGCCGTCCAGGAGTCGCTTGAGGCGCTCGCGAGCGGGGGATTCGTCATCAACGATCAGGATGCGCATAGAGGTTCCTCGTGTGTAGAGTGTGGGGGTGTGGGGGTGTCGGAGTGTGGGGGTGTGGGGGTATGAAGGGCGTAATCGGGAGAGGGTTCGCGCAGTTGGGAGGGGCCGCACCAGATGTCTGGGTTGGCCATCATGTTCACCAGGCCGCCGATGACGTTCTCATAGGTGTCGTAGAGTCCGTCGTGCACCTGCCGGTCAATGTAGCCGCAGTCCAGCGCAAAGTCCAACCAGACCTCGGTCTCGGCGGCCTCGCTGTCAGAGTCACTCAGTTTGCTTACAAAGTGGGCCGGGTAACGGCGCTTGCGCCAGGCTTCGGCGATGTTGGCACAAACCGAACGTGACGAGCGGCGAACTTGGTCGGTGAGCGAATAGCGTTCCTCCTTTGGCCAGTGCTTGGACAACTCGTAAATGCGCGACGCCGCCGCAAACCCCTGCTTGTACACCCGCAACTCCTTAAAGTGTTTCACAAGTGCCATCTATACGCCTCCCACACTCCCATACCCACACACTCTCCCACTCCCATACTACCACGCTCGAATGGGTACTCGAACTACTACCACTATCCCCCTCGGCTCGTTCTCCTCCACCTCCAACCCACTCCCATACGTCCCCCGCAGCCGCTCGTCCACGTTGCGCAGCCCGTGGCCAGGACCGTCGCCAATCCGATAGCCTGCTGGCATCCCTGGCCCTCTGTCGGCGACGGTGATTCGCACGCCCTCGTTAACGGACTCGACTTGGATATCCAGGTCAATGCGGCCGTCGTCTCCGTGGCCGTGTTTGACCGCGTTCTCCACCAGCGGCTGAAGGATGAGGCTGGGTACAGGTATTGATAATACCGGCGGATCAACCTCGCGGGTGACCCGCAGCCGCCCGCCGAAACGGGCACGCTCGATCTCCAGGTAGTCGTCCACGAAAGCCAGTTCCTCTTCCAGCGGTACCTGCCCGCGCTCGCTGCCGGCCAGGACATAACGGAACATCTTGGCCAACCGCTCGACCGACGCCTCGGCCAGCGCCGGATCGGTGTGGATCAGCGCAGCGATGGTGTTGAGGGCGTTGAAGAAGAAATGGGGGTTGATCTGGGCCTTGAGAGCCTTGAGCTCGGCCTGAGTGGCCAGCGTCCGTAACTCTTGCTCGACGCGCTCCTTTTCCCGCAGTTGGCGGTAGTAGCCCACTGCCATCTCCGCGCCGTGGAGGATGGGAAAGACCATCATGATGCCGACCAGGAGCAGCCACGAGGCCATGGGCGCGACCTTGAAACCAAAGATGGTTCCGCAGGCGACCAGCGCCAGCAGGGCGCCCAAGAGGTGCCCGGCGACGGAGATGAACATCTCCATCTCTATCCGCAGCCAGTCCTGAGGTATGCGTTTCAGGCGGGGATAGATGAAGGCACGATCCAGTTTCCAGAAGAGCGCCAGCGTGCCCGTTATCGCCAGCCCGGTGCCGACTGCGCTCAGGTCCCAACGCCCGGTCGCGTAGGCGACGGCGATGGTAGAGCCGACGAGAGGAGAAAAGACCTGATGCATCAATGCCCTGCCGAGCCTGTCTCTTCTTTTGCTGATCAGTTGATCGCTGTCAGGCATTAAGTATCTTCCCTGTCTGGCGAGGAGGCATCGAACCCTACAGGTTCAATCATAGGCAAAGTGGGTGTGATGTCAAATCTGATCACAGTCTGCTCCCCGTACCTCCTCTACAGGCAGCGGGCTATGCCCTGCGGGCGACGGCGGTGCAATAGCCCATCAATCCCAGCACGGCCATCAACTCCCCCTGACCATACGCATAGTGCTCCAGGTGCAGGCCATGTTCGGCCAGGCATCCCTGCAGCGCCACCTCCTCCAGTTGATCCAGTCGAGGCAGCAACCGTCTTATCAGGCGACCGGCGCCTGGGGTCACGACCAGGTCGGTGAAGACGAACCATCCGCCCGGTTTCAGCACGCGGGCTATCTCGGGCACCGCCTTCTGCCATCCGCCAGGGATGTGGTGCAGCACCCCGAAGGAGAACAGGGCGTCGAACTGAGCGTCGTCGAAGGGCATGTCTCTGGCGTCCACGACGCGGAACTCAATGTGACCACCGAGATCGGCCAGCCGTTCCTGGGCCAGCCCCACCTGCGCCGGATCGTAGTCGCTGGCGACCACCTGTGCGCCATACCGTTCCACCAGCAAGCGCGCCAGCGCTCCTTGCCCGCAGCCGACCTCCAGGCAGTGCGGCTCAGGCGGCAACTGGATGTGTTCAAACAAGGCCAGCGCTGTCCGCTCCGTATGCCGGGCGTGCTGAGGGCTGTTGATGAGTCGCTTCTCAAGGCTGGTCAACTTCATGATCCGCCTGAGAAACCAATTGTCCGAGTGAGTCGTTGTCATTTGATCAACCTCCAGTTCCTGATGAGCACGACCAGTCCGTAGACACCGCTGGCAAAGAGGACACAATCCTCGTAGCAGTCGAGCGCGCCGAAGCACTTGGGCAGCCCCATCAAGGCCCACGGCAGCAGGGCGATGAAGGTCTTTTTATCCGCCTGCGGCACAGCCGCCGTGACCAGGGCGATGGCGAACACAGTGAGCGGGCAGGGGAACAAGGGCAGCAAGACCTTGGGGTATACGTGCCCCAGTGGCCATCCGATCAAAGGGTAGAGGAGCGCCAGCAGAACCCAGGCGATGGTGAACCCTCTCGTCCACTTGCTCTCAGGGAGCCTGAAATGTGTTGTCTTGGCGAAAACGTCTACGATGAATAGGATAGCCGTGATGACAAACAGTGGTGTGCCGGTGGCTATAGAGAGCGGGTTTCTGACAAAGATCAAGAAAAACACGGTGCCATTCCAGGCGAAGGCAAACGCGAGGAATGCCTTCATCCAGACATCCACCTTTGGGCCTGGTTTGACGAACACGCGGTACGTCAGGTAGGCGGCCGCGACGATCATCACGGCCTGTACCGGCCACGTCGCCTCGTTGTACGCGGCGACATGATTCCAGAAAGCTACTGTATCCATTTGATGTGCCTCCACTTATGCGACCGCTCGCCGCGCGATCAGCCGGATGATGCCGGTCACGAAATTGACCCGTGGCACCCTTTCTATGTATCGCTGGTATGCGTCGCCGAACTTTTCGACGAGGCGTTGGTCGGCTTTCAGCAAGTCCAGGTAGACTACTACCATCGCCGGGACGCCCAACGCGATGCTGACCCAATGCTGAGTGATGAGCATCAAGCCGACGCACATCAGCAGCCAGGCAGTGCCCATCTGGGGGTGCCGGACGATGGCATAGGTGCCGGTTTCCACCAGCGTTGTGGTGTGGACGAAACTCTTGCCTTTGGGTACACCGCCCTTTTGACGCAGGGTGAAGATAGGCAGCCAACCGAAGACGGCCGAGGTCCACCACAGAATCCAGCCGATCCACTGTAGCGCTTCGTTGCCGGGTCGGCGGATGACGAACGCCAGGATGATCTGGGCCACCGTCAGCGGGCCCGAGATGCAGCATAGCGAATACGGATGCAGATTGTAGATGAACTCTCGAAAGCGTTTCATTTCACTCCTCTCTATAGGTGTCTTTTACGGCCCTATGATAGCACAAGAGAGGAGTCAGAGGCAACGATCTCGCGGTGAATGGTCAGATTTGAGGGGTGAACGGTCGAGGAGCATACACTTGATCGGCGGTGACGATGCCGATGGCCTTCAGCCGGGCGACGTCTTCCAGGTCTACGCCGCGGAACTCGTGCAGCTTGAAGGCCCTGCAGGTCTTCGCAATCCGCCGCTGCCGGATCTCGCCCGTCAGCCGCGCCAGAGGCTCGTTCGCCGCGAACGCGTAATAGAGCGCCAGGCCGCGCATCCGCTCCTTGACCGTCCCGGGATCCAGGGTCTCTACGTAGTCCTGGAGTTCCTGCTCCCCGGCAGCCTCTAGTCCCGCCAGCCCCACACCGGTCAAGTAAGCCTAGTCCCTGCCGGGCAGGGGCGCATGATGCCTGGCCCCAACGTGAGTAGCAAAGAGTGAAACGCGATTTCGCCCGAACAGTGATTCAGGTACACCCGCTGCACGGACTCCATTTCCAGCAGCGCCTGGCCGACACGCCGGAGGTGATCCGGGCTGGCGCCGGCGAGGTGCGCGCCACCGGCGACGGCCACGATCGGGCGCTCGAACGTGCGCTGCACGTGAGCGAGCGTGTTGAGCAGCCCGGCGTGACAGCAGCCGCACAGCAAGATCAGCCCTGCGGTTCCCTCGATGACCAGCGCCATGTCGTCCTGGTACGGGTCGGGGACCCAGCCTTCCCCTTCCCGTACCAGGTGGTGGGGGCTGCCTCCCACGGGTTCCGGGCGGAGCGCGATCTCGCCGGTCGTCCATACGCCGGGCAGGATCTGCTGCGGTTCGGCAATCAGGCGCAGCGCCGCCCGCGCTGCCACCACTTCCCGCGCCAGCGGCAGGCCGATGAACTCGGGCTGCTCTCTGCGCTGCGCGAACCGTTCTCGGAAGAGGTCGGGATGTGCATAGAACGGGAGGCCAGGGCGGGTGCGCTCCAGCAGCGCCGGCAGGCCGCCGGTGTGGTCGTAGTGTGCCGCGCCCGTCCCCGATCTCGACCAGGAATGCCAGCCCGTGCTCACCCCACAGGCGCGAGCCGGACTGGACGGCGTTGTCCACGATACAGGTGATCTTGGGTTTGCCGCTCATGGTTTTCGCACTGGCCACTTCTGTTCTGAGCCCTCCATCACGCTTCACGGATCATCTGCGTTCCGCATTTCGGGCATTTCTTCTGGTAACAAGGCACGCCTGCCTGATGCGGCTCGCGGTGCCCGCAGTTGGGATTGGGGCACACGCAGGTGCCGCCCGGCCCGGCGGCCTGGGGGCCGCCCATGCGGCCCGGCCCGCGGCCTTGCCCGCGGCCGCCGCCTGCTCCACGACCTCGACTCATCTCACTCACCTCCTCTCATCCTGTCTATCCGCGCCGACACGTACCACCCCCTGAACAGGGAGGCTCGGCGCACCGCTCTTCTCGCCCACAGCAGGTGTGTCCCGCCTGCCGGGCCGTCTGCCCGCTCAACACAAACGGGGCAGAGAGCAACTTGTCCCACGACGCACCGCCGCAGTGGGGGCACACGACGCTGGTCCCCGTGCGCACCAGCACCTCGAACGTCGCGCCGCAATCCCGACAGCGATACTCGTAGATCGGCATACGCCCTCCTCACTCTCTTGCGAACCGGATGGTCACCTCTGGCGCGCACGCCAGCGTGTTGACCAGGGTGGCGTGCTTCGCCACGCCTAGTAACCTCCGCTTCATCTCCTCAGGCGGCTGTGGCTCGATGCGAACCTGCATGTCCACCGCGCCGAGGCGACGTGTCTGTCGCTACCGAAAGCGGCCGTCCGCCTTTTGGACTTGCGCCTGCCCCCTGGCCTGCTCCAGCCAGCCTGTGCGCTCCGCCGCGTGCTGGTCGAACTCTGGGACATACGGCTTTATATCGAGCAGCGGCGTTCCATCCACGATGTCCACGTTCTCGACGTGCAGGACGTTGCCCTCGACGCCGAGCAGTTTCACGACGGACAGCCCAATGGAGTTGGGGCGCGTCGGCGCGCGGGTAGCGAAAATCCCGCGCGGGCGGGAATCCAGGAAAGGGGTTACGGTGAGCCTCGATTCCCGGACGAGGTGGAAGTGATACAGCAGGACGACGTGGGAAAAGCCGTCCAGATCCTGCAACCCCTCGACCAGTTCGGGCAGGACCTCGACCGAGCCGCGAATCCCGGCAGCCGCCGTGGGCTGGATGGGCACTCCCTCCACGTCCCGGAAGGGGCTGTGAATCGTGCCGATGGGTCGGTAGACGATGCGCATCAAGCCTCCAACCTGTCCAACCGCTCCATCACCTCGGCTACCTGTCTACGCAATTCGCCGGCCGTCTCCCGGAGCGCAGCGATCTCCTCCTCGCGGGAAGGAATGGGAACAGCGGGTGTGGGGGCGGCAGCGCGGCGGCCCATGCCGGCGTGCGCCGGTCCGCTGGCGCTGCCGGCGGCGGACAACTCGCCGGCCTTGTACGCCTCCACCGCCTGGCGCACCGTCCCGCCGCTGAAGAGGTAGACGGGGACACCGGCGGGCTGGAAGACTTGAAAGGCGTTGGGACCCACGTTGCCGGTCACCACCGCCTGCGCCCCGCGCTCGACGACGAATTGCGCCGCCTGGATACCGGCTCCGCCGGCGGCATTCGCCGCCGGATTCTCCACGGCCTCAAGCTGCATCGTCTCGGTGTCGACGAAGAGATAGATAGGGCAGCGCCCAAAGGCGGGATGGGCCTGTGCGTCGAGGTCTGCGCCGCTCGACGTAACGACAATCTTCATCTGCGTTCCTCCATCTGCAAGGTTAGAATATCGGCGTGCTTGGCCGCGCCGATGCTCGCTCGGCGATCTTTTCGGCGATCGGTGCGAACACGTCCACGGGATAGTCCTCGATCTCACCCGCGTCGCAGCGTCGGGCCAGCTCCGGATCCAGCGGCAGTTGCCCCAGCATGGGCACACCCAGTTGCAGCACCGTGTGGAACGCCTGGCTGGGGCCGAAGACCTCGATGCGCTCGCCGCACCGGGGGCAGACGGCGTAGGCCATGTTCTCCACCAGCCCGACGATGGACACCTTCATCTGCCAGGCCATCCGCGCTGCCTTGCGCACCACCATCCCCGCCAGGTCCTGCGGCGAGGTCACCAGCACCACCCCGTTGAGGGGGATCGACTGCATCACCGTCAGCGAGGCGTCGGAGGTGCCCGGTGGCAGGTCCACCACCAGTGTGTCCAGGTCTCCCCACACCACGTCGCCCCAGAACTGGCGGATCGCCCCGCCCACCAGCGGGCCGCGCCAGATGACGGCCTCGTCCTCGCTAGGCAGGAGCAGGTTGATGGACATGACCCGGATGCCGGTCTTGGTCTCGGCCGGCAGGATGCCCACCGGCCCCATGGGCGGCGTCTCGTGCAGGCCGAACATCCGGGGAATGCTGGGACCGGTGATGTCGGCGTCGAGCACGCCGACGCGCTGCCCCTGCCGGCGCAGCGCCACGGCCAGCAGCGCCGCCACCGACGACTTGCCCACGCCCCCTTTGCCGCTCATCACCGCCAGCACGCGCTTGATGGCATTCAGGTGCTCCGCCACCCCGGGTTCGCGTCCCTGTTTCTCTTTCTTGGGCTCCTGCTTGGGCCAGACGCGCGCTTTCTCCTCCTGCGTCATCTCGCGCAAACTGATCTGCGCGTCCCGCACCCCGTCCAGCGCCAGGATTGCCTGCCGGGCGTCGTTCGTGATGCGCTCCTTGAGCGGGCAGGCCAGCGTGGTCAGCGCCAGGGTAAGGCGCACGCAGGCATCCTCGATCTCCACGTCGTGCACCATCCCCAGCTCGACCAGGCTCTTGCCCAGTTCGGGATCCTGCACTCCGCGCAGGACTTCCAAGACTTGCGCCTTTTCGATCATCCTTCCTCCTTCGGTTCTACTCCAGCAGCGCGTGGATAGTGCTCTCCCTCACACACCTCCATGTGGGCATAATACCTGCTCACCAGGCGGTTGAGCATCTTCCGGGTTTCGTCGAGATCCTGGATCCACGCGGCCAGCACTTCGTCCCCGACGTCCGTGATGCGATAGACCCGCCGGGGTGGCCCCAGGGTTTGTTCCTCGTCCCACGTCGAAGTGACCCAGTCCCGGTCTTCCATGTCTCGCAGTATCCTGTAGATCGCGCTGGGGTCCATCGCGCCCAGGCCGAACTCACCCAATCCCTCCAGCAGGGTGTAGCCGTGGGCCGGCTCGTGGTGTAGGAGCAGGAGCAGCGCCGACTCCGCCATGCCGGCCGCCCGGCGGCCGTGCCCTTGTCCTCTTCTTCTGCGACTGCATCCAGGCATTCTTCTTCCTCACGCGGTCTGGTGGCTATCTGATGGCAAGTATACTATACTATATGTTATTTGTCAATAGTAATCAGACAATTGACAAATATCTATTGACAAATTACATATAGTATGTTATACTTGAAACGGCTCATAGGGGGTAAATGTGAGGACTTATTTGGATTGCTATCCGTGTTTCCTGCGCCAGGCATTGGACGCGGCGCGGTGGGCCGGGGCTGACGATGCCCGGCAGCGGGCGGCGCTCGACCGCGTGCTGGAAGCACTCCGGCAGATCAAGCCGGCGGCCACTCCGCCGGAAATCGGCGACCGGGTGCATCGTATCGTGCGGCAGGTGGCCGGGAACGGCGACCCTTACCGGGAGGCCAAGGCGGCCAGCACCCGCCAGGCATTGGCCCTGTATCCCCGGTTGAAGCACCTGGTGCAAGAGGCGGGCGACCCACTGGGCGTGGCCGTGCGGTTGGGCATCGCCGGCAACATCATGGACGCGGCCCGCAGCCAGGAATGCGACCTGTGGGGCACGGTGGAGCGGGTGCTGGCGCAGCCCTTCGCGATCGACGACGGGACGGCCTTCCGCGAGGCGCTCGCCAGGGCCGACAAAGTGCTCTACCTGGCCGACAACGCCGGCGAGACCGTTTTCGACCGGGTGCTGATCGAAACTTTCGACGTGCCGGTACTCTACGCGGTGAAGGGAGGGCCAACCCTGAACGACGCGACGCGAGAGGACGCGCTGGCCGCCGGCGTGGATCGAGTGGCGGAGATCGTGAGTACCGGCTCGGATGCTCCGGGGACACTCCTGGATCGCTGCTCACGGGAGTTCCGGCGGCTGTACGAGGAGGCCGGACTCATCATCGCCAAGGGACAGGCCAACTATGAGACGCTGAGCGAGGAGGGGCCAAGGGTGTTTTTCCTGCTGCAGACCAAGTGCCCGGTCATCGCCCGCGACGTGGGCGTGCTGGTTGGGAGTATCGTGCTCAGACAGGGATAGACGTAGGCGTGAAAGCTGAAGGTGAGTCAAAGTGAAGAAAATCGGCATCGTTATATGCAACCGTTACCATACCTGTGCAGGCGGAAAGTGCCTGCGGGCGCTGCGAAATCGGGAGGGGGCCTTTGCCCTGTACGAAGGCGAGGACGTCGAGCTGGTCGGCTACACTACCTGCGGCGGGTGTCCGGGTGGCAACGTGGAGTACGCACCGGCAGAGATGAAGAAGAACGGTGCGGAGGTTATCCATCTGGCGACGGGCCTGGTCGTCGGCTACCCACCCTGCCCGCGCCTGCAGGCTTTCTGTGACTTTGTCCCCGTCAAGTACGGGTTGGAGGTAGTGATCGGCACCCACCCTATTCCGCAGAATTACTACCTGACTCATCAGGCGTTGGGGACCTGGCAATCCGCCAGGTGGCAAGAATACATCCAGCACGTCTTGACAGACAAAGAGACGCGGCTGGCATACGATTGACGATGGAAGGAGGTGAGTGACATGCCAGGATTCGATGGAACAGGGCCGCAAGGCCAGGGGCCGCTGACCGGCCGCGGCGAGGGGTACTGCGCCGTGAGGCTGCCCGACGAGGCGGGGCAACCGGCTTATGGCTACGCCGGGTTGCAGGGAACGCCGGTGCGCATAGGCTCTCCTGCCGCTCAGCCCACGTTCGGGGCCCGCTTCGCCCGCTGGCTGCACCCGGCGACGTGGCCGGGGCGTGCGTTCGGGCGCGGGCGCGGTGCGGGCAGAGGGCGGGGCCGGCGTTTTGCCGGGTGGTAAGTCGCGTGCTCGGCAAGTCGTGACAGAAGGGAGGTGAGATGAGATGCCAGCAGGAGATGGAACTGGACCTATGGGAATGGGACCGATGACCGGGCGTGGGGCCGGCTACTGCGCCGGGTACGGCGCGCCGGGCTACGCAAACCCGATCCCCGGTCGCGGCTTCGGCATGGGCCGGGGGCGCGGCGGGGGTGGCCGTGGTTGGCGGCACCAGTACTACGCCACCGGGCTGCCGGGCTGGGCGCGCTTCGGGTATGCGCCGGCCTGGGGGGCGCCGCCGCCCGCAGCGTACGGCCCGTATGCTGCGCCGCCAACGCGGGAACAGGAGGCCGAGTTTCTCAAGACGCAGGCGGAGTGGCTGAAGGGGCAACTGGACGCCATCAGCCAGCGCATCACAGAACTTGGGCAAGAGAAGTAGCCGCGCCAGGCGGCGGAATGCGTCGGGGCGGGTGACGCTGTTATGACACTTCGCCACCCGCCCCGGGTCCCAAACTGGGTGGGGGGCCCGGCAGGCCCCTCACCCGGCGGACGAGTTCGATTATACCCTTCAACGGGAGGAACGCAAATGAGGATAGTGGTCACATCGGACGGTACAGACCTCGACGCCCCGGCAAGTCCGGTTTTTGGGCGCTGTGCTGCCTACGTTTTCATCGAGACAGATACGATGGTGTTCGAGGCCGTGGAGAACCCGGCCCTGGCTGCTCCCAGCGGCGCGGGCATCCAGGCGGCCCAGCTCGTCGTCGAGCGCGGGGCCCGGGCAGTGGTGACCGGCAACGTGGGACCTAACGCCTTTGCCGTGTTCCAATCTGCTGGCGTGCCCATCTATCTCTTCGGCGGAGGGACGGTGCGCGAGGCGGTCGAGGCATTCAAGTCGGGCAGACTTCAATCTATCGCCGGCGCCAACGTCCAGGCCGGGAGGGGGATGGGCAGCGGCATGGGGCGCGGGATGGGACGGGGCATGGGACGCGGTATGGGACGCGGCATGGGTCGCGGGATGGGAATGGGCTGGGGAGCAGCTACACCTCCAACGCCGGCCGCATCACCACCTGCATCCGCCCCTGCCGCATCCCGCGAGGAGGAAATCGCCGCCTTGAAAGAGGCGGCCAGCGAACTGCAGGGGCAATTGGCCGAGGTGATGGAGCGGCTCGACCGGCTGCAGAAGGAGGAGTGAGACATGCGTGTCGCAATCTCGGCTGACGATAACAAGGGGCTGGACAGCGTGGTCAGCCCGCACTTTGGGCGCTGCCCCTATTACGTGCTCGTAGACCTCGAGGACCGTGAGGTGCGGCAGGTCGGCGCGGTGGAGAACCCGTACTATGGCTACCACCAGCCGGGGCAGGTACCTGGCTTC
>DATKWP010000089.1:0-2700 GCA_035529535.1 Anaerolineae bacterium
TCCAGATAGGAGAAATAGCCCCCCTCACCCTCTGCCAGGCGAATGACCTCGGGGTTGATCTCGTAAAAGCGCATCGTATCGCCCGGGCGCCCATAGGCCGCCAGCGTGCCCACACCCAATCCGATGACGCCGACCCGCAGGCCAGCGTCACGCCGGGGGAGGTGACGGAGCGCCAGTCCCACACCACTCTCCTCGGTGTAATAGGCTGTGGGCAGCCGGCGCTGCTCCTCCTGCACGTACTGAAACCCGTGCAGGGTCATACCGTGGACCAACTTGTAGGCCTGGCGCTCGGGCTCGCCGACGTTCATCTCTCTCACCCACAGCACTCCGTAGAAATTGCGCGAAGAGTGCAACACGTTGGCGTGGCTTTTGCCCACGTAAAGGAACAGCACTACACACAACACGGCGATACCGCCCATCAGAAGCGTGTCCGTCAGCCAACGGGTCCGGCGGCCCTGGTCCGCCTGCCAATCCCTGGCAAAGGCGAGCAACAGCATCACCCAACAGGCGAGCAATCCCACCGGGAGTTCCCAGAAGCCCTTGAAAACCTGGGGAGCGACCAGGTTCACGGCCACACCTCCCAACACACCCCCGGCCGAGATCAGCAGATAGAACGAAGCCAGGTAGCGGGGGTGAGGCTTGAGGCGCACCAGTTCTCCGTGGCAGACCATGCAGCAGATGAACAGCACCAGGGAGTAGACGGCGATCTCGGCCAGCAGCGTCCCGCGCCCGTAGTAAAATGCCCAACAGAAAACCAGGGTGCCGGCGAAGAGAGCGACCGTATACCCGGTGCGAGAGTACCAGCGTGGGCTTGCAAAGCACAGAATGAACGAGAGGAGGTACAACGCGAGCGGCAGGACCCACAGAAAGGGAGTGACCGACACATCTTGAGAGATCTGATTCGTGGTTGCCAACAACATCACCGAGGCGGCCGCGGAGAGGGCCACCCAGAGGAACCGGACGCCCACGCCAGGCCGCGCCTCCCCTTCCGCCTGAAGACCTGCTGCGGGCGTGCGGGGTCTCACCCTATGGCCTAGGGGGCCCGCGTTCAGGCGCATCGTGTTGAACGCGCTATAGCCCGCACACGCGGCAAAGACGACGTACCCCCAGGCCCAGAGATTCGCCTGCGCCCTCAGGGCCAGCACAGGTTCCACCAGGAAAGGATAGGTCGCCAGCCCCAGCAAGGACCCGGCGTTGGAAAGCGCGTAGAGGTAGTAAGGGGAGCGGCCGGGTTCACGGTAGTGCAGCCAGGCCTGCAGCAGAGGGCTGGTGGTGGAAAGGATAAAGTAAGGCACCCCCACCGCGACTGCCAGAATCTTCAGGACCTGCCACTGCGGGACCTCGGTCCCCTGCGGCCGCCAACGGCCGTTGGGGGTGATGGGCGAATCCCAGGCCAATCCGAGCGCCAGGAGCAGGATCAAAGAGAAGCCGAGTAACGCCAGGTGCACGATCCCCTGCCTCCGGGGACCCAACCGGCTCACCAGGCAGTCGGCGTAGGCATAGCCGCCCATCAGCAACACCTGGAAAAAGAGCATCGCTGTAGACCACAGCGACGGCGCCCCGCCGAACCAGGGCAGGATGGTCTTGCTGATCAGCGGCTGGATCTGGAACAGCAGGAAGGCGGACAGGAAAACGAGCAGAACGGTATACCCCGTTCCCCCACGTCCCCTTTTCACGGCTCCACGACCTCCAAGACCTCCTTCACCACGTCGTCGGCGCTCACCCCCTCTGCCTGGCCTTCGAAGTTGAGCAGAATGCGGTGGCGCAGCGCGGCCAGGGCGACCGCCCGCAGGTCCTCAAAGGCGACGTTGTACCGCCCGGCCAAGAGCGCCGTCACCTTGCCGCCCAGGATGAGCGCCTGCGCACCGCGGGGGCTGGAGCCGTAGCGCACGTATTTCCGCACCATCTCCGGGGCCGAACCGCCCTCAGGGTGCGTGGCGACCGTCAGCCGGGCAGCATAGTCGGCGACGGGCGAAGCGACGGGCACCTGCCGCGCCAGCGTCCCCATCGCCAGCACCGTTGCCCCGTCGGCCACGATACCAACCTCTGGTTCCGCCTCCACCGTCGTGCGGTTCAGAATCTCCACCAATTCGTCCGAGGAGGGGTACACGACGTTGACCTTGAACAAGAAACGGTCCAGTTGCGCCTCCGGCAGCGGATAGGTGCCCTCCATCTCGATGGGGTTCTGCGTCGCCAGCACCAGGAAGGGGGGCTCGAGCGGGTAGGAGCGGTTGGCGACGGTGACGGTGCGCTCCTGCATGGCCTCTAGCAGTGCCGACTGCGTCTTGGGCGTGGCGCGGTTGATCTCGTCAGCCAGCAGCAGGTTGGTAAAGACCGGCCCCGGCTGGAAACGGAACTCCCGCCGCCCATCCTCGGCTTCCTCCAGGATGTCGGTGCCGACGATGTCGGCCGGCATCAGGTCGGGCGTGAACTGGATGCGGGCAAACTTGAGGTCGAGCACGCGCGCCAGCGTGCGCACGAGCATCGTCTTGCCCAGGCCCGGCACCCCTTCCAGCAGCACGTGCCCCCCAGCGATCAGGGCGATGAGCGTGTCGCGGACCACCTCACGCTGGCCGACGATGTACTTGCCGGTCTCAGCCTCGATGCGGGCAGCCATCTCGCGGAATCCTTCGGGAGAGATATTCGGCATGGTCGTATCCTTCTACTGAAAGTGCTCACGGCAGAATTCCAGCGCCCGGC
>DATKWP010000090.1:0-5385 GCA_035529535.1 Anaerolineae bacterium
GTCGTGCCGACGCTGAACGACAGCCTGGATCAACTGCGGGACCTCGCCCGCTGGGTGGCGCAGGAAGTGAGCCCCGACGTGCCCCTCCACTTTACCCGCTTCCAGCCCCAGTATAAACTGACCAACCTGCCGCCGACGCCGCTCGAGACGCTCGAGCGGGCCTGGGAGGTGGCGCGGGAGGAGGGGCTGCGCTTTGCCTACGTGGGCAACGTCCCAGGCCATCCGGGCAACAACACCATCTGCCCGGCCTGCGGCAAGACCATCATCGCGCGGGAAGGGTTCGCCGTGACGGATTATCGCCTCAATGCCGGGGCATGCTCCTACTGCGGCGAGCCGATCCCCGGCGTCTGGTGGTCGAGTGAGCCAGCAGGACGGCCGGTGGTGGTGCCGCCGGGGCAGCCGGATCAGTGAATTGGGGATTGGAGATTGGATGTTGGAGTTTGGGGTTTGGATACTGATCCCTGATCCCTTGATGCTGGATAGGGGGTAGAATATGGGGCGTGAGATTCATGTCGTGAGGTGCTGGATGGCTATACTCTTGGTTGCTGTTCTCGTCTCCGGCTGCGCAGCGCCGGCGGCCACACCGGCGGCGGAGGCCACCGGGGTGGTGCTCCCCTCTCCTGCTGCCTCGCCTCCCTCCACCGTGTTGCCGGCCCCCGTTGTCCCCCCTGGCCGCGTCCGCCCTGCCACGGTCGCCGGGTCCTGGTACCCGGACGACCCCCAGGAACTCGCGGCGACGATAGACGAGCTGCTGGCGGCGGTCGAGCCGGTGGATGGGGTGCCCCTTGGCCTCATCGTCCCCCACGCGGGCTACGCCTACTCCGGCCCGGTGGCGGCGGTGGGGTTCCGGCAACTGCAAGGCGCACCGGTGGACGTGGCCATCGTCGTTGCCCCCGACCACCAGCCCCCGCTCTCCAACCCCGTCTCGGTGTGGGCCGAGGGGGGCTTCGAGACGCCGCTGGGGATCGTGCCGGTGGACGTGGAACTGGCACAGGCGTTGATCGAGGCGGACCCTCGCATCACCTTCGACCCCGCTGCCCACGCAGGGGAGCACGCCATCGAGATTGAACTCCCCTTCCTTCAGCGCGCCTGTCCCACCTGCCGCGTCGTGCCCGTGCTGATGGGCAACGACGACGAGGCGACCGTGCAGATGTTAGCCGACGCGCTCGTCAAGGTGCTCCAGGGCCGGCAATCAGCCAGCGCGTCGGCCGTCGTCATCGCCAGTTCCGACCTCTCTCACTATCCTTCCTACGACAACGCCCGCGCCGTGGACGGGGCGACGCTCGCCGCGGTCGAGACTGGCGTCCCCGCGCGCGTGCGGGAGACGATCGGAGCGTTGATGGGGGCAGGCGTGCCCAACCTGGCCACCTGCGCCTGCGGCGAGGGGCCGATCCTGGTGGCCATGCGCGTGGCACAAGGGCTGGGCGCCGATACCGTGAGCGTCCTGTACTATGCCAACTCCGGCGACTCTTCCCAGGGCGACCAGAGCCAGGTGGTGGGCTACGGGGCGGTGATGCTCTGGCGCTACGAGCCGCCCGACCTGACTCCAGCACAGCGGGAAGAACTGCTGGCGCTGGCCCGCACGGCCATCGCGGAGTACCTGAAGACGGGCGAGATTCCCGAATATGAGACGGGCGACCCGATCCTCAACCGCCGTTCCGGGACCTTCGTCACGCTGCGGGAAAACAGCGAACTGCGCGGCTGCATCGGCCACACCCGGGGCGACCAGCCGCTCTATCAGGTGGTGCAGCAGATGGCGGTGGCGGCAGCCACGGAGGACCCCCGCTTCCCGCCGCTCAAGCCGGAGGAACTGGACCAGGTCACGCTCGAAATCTCCGTCCTCTCTCCCTTCCGCCGGGTGACGGACACCGGGCAGATCCAGGTAGGCACGCACGGGCTGATGATCTTCGCCGACGGCCACCAGGGGCTCTTGTTGCCGCAGGTGCCGGTCGAGCAGGGGTGGGACCGGGAGGAGTTCCTGGAGAACCTGTGTCTCAAGGCGGGACTGGCCCCCGATTGCCAGGCCCGCCAACCGGCGCTGTATGCCTTCACGGCGGTAGTATTCGGCGAGGAAGGTCCATGACCAGCCTGGACAAACTGTCCAGAAGAGATTACAATTGTAGAGCATGGATACCCTGAAGCATACCTTTTTCTTTCACTTTACGTTGTACTCCAGGAGTAAAATCTGGTGACCGGTCGTGAGCGTGTGCGTCGTGCACTGACCTTCCAATTCCCAGATCGCGTCCCGCGTGAACTGTGGGTGCTGCCGGGCATCCAGATGTTCCGCCAGGCCGAAATGGAGGCCGTGCTGGCGCGTTTCCCTTCCGATTTTGTGGCCCCGGACGTCACGTACGGCGTCGGGCGAAAGACGAGCGGCACACCGGGGGTGGCCGGCACGTACACCGACGAGTGGGGATGCCCGTTCACCGTCGCCGAACCCGGCGTGATTGGCGAAGTGAAGCGGCCGCCGCTGGCCGAGTGGGTCGCGCTCGACCACCTGCGCCCGCCCGACGAGATACTGGACCAGGCCGACTTTAGCCGGGTGGACGCCGGCTGTGCGGCCACCGACAGGTTCGTCAAACGGGTGTACTCACCCGCGCCGGCCCCACGGTGCGTCCCTTCGAGCGCATGCAGTTCTTGCGTGGCACCGAGAACCTGATGATGGACCTGGCCTGGGGGGTCAACCAGGTGTACCGGCTGCGCGACCTGGTGCACGAGTTCTTCATGCGCGAGATCGCGCTGTGGACGAAGACGGACGTAGACGGCATCTCCTTTATGGACGACTGGGGGACACAGACCAACCTGTTGATCTCGTCTCAAATGTGGCGCGAGGTCTTCAAGCCACTGTACGCGGACTACTGCCAGTTGATCCACGGCACAGGCAAGTTCGCCTTTTTCCATTCCGACGGCCACATCGTGAGTATCATCCCCGACCTGATCGAGATCGGCGTGGATGCCGTGAACGCCCAACTCTTCTGCCTGCGGGTGTACTCACCCACGACATCGAGGACATCGGGCGGCGCTTCAAGGGCCAGATCACCTTCTGGGGGGAGATTGACCGGCAGTGGGTGCTGCCGTTCGGCACGCTGGACGACGTGCGGGCGGCCGTGCAGCGCGTGCGCGCGGCGTTGGATGACGTCGCAAATGGGTACATCGGGGGCGGCGTGATCGCCGAATGCGAGTGGGGCAACGACGTGCCCAGGGCAAACGTCGAGGCGGTCTTTGAAACGTGGCAGAAGGACACTGTACTGTGACACGCATTCCCTTGGACGGCGACTGGCAACTGGCGTACTTTCCCGAAGGAGAATGGCAGGTTACTCACCCTGACAACCTCACCGCCGTTCGCGCGGTCCCGGCGCGCGTGCCGGGCAACGTCGAACTCGACCTGATGCGCGCTGGCGTCATCCCCGATCCCTTCTATGCTGCCAACGTCCGCCACCTGCTCTCCTTCGAGTCCTACGAATGGTGGTACACGCGCGAGTTTACCCTGCCCCAGGAGGCGGCCGGCCAGCGCTGGGACCTGGTCTTCGCCGGCCTGGACACGCTCGCCACGGTGTGGGTGAACGGCGTCGAGGTGGGGCGGGCGGCGAATATGCTGATCGAGCATCGCTTCGACGTCACCCACGCGCTGAAACCGGGAGCGGCCAACCGCATCGCCGTGCGGCTGGGCTCGGCACTCCGGCACGCACGCCAGTTCCACTACGACGCCCACAGCATGAGCTGGGAACACCGGGAGGAGGGGCTATTCATCCGCAAAGCGCCCCACGTGTGGGGCTGGGACATCATGCCCCGCGCCATCTCGGCCGGCTTGTGGCGCCCGGTCTGGCTGGAGGTGCGTCCCCCCACCGCCGTCGAGCAGGTCTACTACTGGACCGCCGAGGTGGGGGCCGAGGGCGCCATGTTGGGGGTGCGCTTTCAGTTTCGCACCCCGGCGCCGACGCTGGATGGATTCAAGGTGCGCTTCCACGGTGTCTGTGGCGACCACGCCTTCGAATTCGAGTGGCCGGTCGAGTTCGTGGCCGGCGGCTGCCGCATCCCGGTGCCGGGGGCCCGCTTGTGGTGGCCCAAGGGGTACGGTGAGCCGAACCTGTACACGGTCACCGCGCAACTTTGCAAGGGGGAGCGCGTGCTGGCCGAACGGGTGGATCGCATCGGCATTCGCAGCCTGGCCGTCGAGCGCTCCGTTTCGGCCGGCGCACCCTGGTCGCCACCACCGGCGGTGGCCAGCGCGGCCCGGGTGGACGTGCCCCCGGACGCGGACGGCCGTTTTCTCTTCGTCGTGAACGGCGAGCCGATCATGGTCAAGGGAGCCAACTGGGTGCCGCTGGACGGCTTCCACAGCCGGGACGCGGAGCGGGTGGACCAGGCGGTCGCCTTGTTCGACGACCTGGGCTGCAACATGGTCCGCTGCTGGGGGGGCAACGTCTACGAGGGCGACCACTTCTTCGACCTGTGCGATGAGCAGGGCATCCTGGTGTGGCAGGACCTGGCCTTCGCCTGTTGCCGGTATCCGCAGACAGAAGAGTTCCTGGCCCAGGTGCGGGCCGAGGTGCAGGCGGTGGCCGAGAGGCTGCGCAACCACCCCTCCCTGGCCCTGTGGTGTGGGGACAACGAGGTGGACATGATCTACGTGGCGGATGGCCTCTCGCCGGAACACAATCGCCTGACGCGCGAGGTGCTCCCCCAGGTCTTGCACCGCTGCGACCCCCAGCGAGCCTACGTGCCCAGTTCCCCCTACGTCTCGCCAGCGGCAGCCAGCGGGCCGGACCCGCTCGGGCGTGCGCCGGAACAACATCTGTGGGGACCGCGCGGGTACTTTAAAAGCCCGTTCTATACGCAGCACAGCGCCCACTTCATCGGCGAGATCGGCTACCACGGTTGCCCCAACGTCTCCTCGATCCAGCGCTTCATCTCGCCCAAAAAGCTGTGGCCGTGGCAGGATGCCGGCGGGCGCCGGAACGACGAATGGCAGGTCCATGCGGTCTACCACTGGCAGCACCACGCCATCGGGCGGGACCGTATCCAGTTGATGGCCAACCAGGTGCGGGAGTTGTTCGGGACGATTCCTGACGACCTGGAGGAGTTTGCGCTGGCCAGCCAGATTACCCAGGCGGAGGCCAAGAAATTCTTCGTCGAATCCACGCGCTTGCGCAAGTGGCGCACCAGCGGCATCCTGTGGTGGAACGTGCTGGATGGCTGGCCCCAGTTCTCCGACGCCGTGGTGGACTATTACTTTGGCAAGAAACTGGCCTACCACTACCTTTGGCGCGTCCAGCGGCCTGTGTGCCTGATCGTCGGCGAGCCGGGGCCGGGCAAATACCTGCCGCTGGTCGTGAGTAACGACACCCGGGAGCCGGCCGAGGTGCACTACCGGGCCTGGGATGC
>DATKWP010000091.1:0-2238 GCA_035529535.1 Anaerolineae bacterium
TTCGAACAGGAGAAGCCCCTGCCTGTTGAGTACAAAGGGGCGCGAGTAGATTGTGGCTACCGCCTTGACTTCGTCGTCGCTGAGAAAGTGGTGGTGGAGTTGAAGGCTGTGAATGTTGTGCAGAAAGTGCATGAGGCTCAGTTGTTGACTTATCTGAAGCTCACTGGCTGTCGGGTGGGACTGCTCATCAGCTTTAACGTGCCGGTGCTCAAAGATGGCATCAAACGGATGGTACTGTAGGCAAGATTACCGAGCAAAGGAAACACAGACAGAATACAATCTCCGTGTTCTCCGTGTCTCCGTGGTTCTTCTCTCGGTGCATTATGGTTGATGGACACACCAAATTGGTCGGATTGATCGGGTGGCCGGTGGAGCATAGCCTGTCGCCGGTGATGCACAACGCGGCCTTTGGGGCGCTGGGCTTGAACTGGCGCTACGTCCCGTTGCCGGTGAGGCCCGGACAGGTCGAGGTGGCTGTCAGGGGGCTGGCCACGCTGGGGTTCCGAGGTGCCAACGTGACGGTCCCCCACAAGCAAGCAGTGATGCCCGCGCTCAGTTCGATCGAGGTCAACGCTCGCGAACTCGGCGCGGTCAACACGCTCGTCATTGGGCAACACACGGACAGAGCGCCGGTCATCATGGGCTGCAACACCGACGACCAGGGCTTTATCGGCGCACTGCGGCAGGGCGGGTTCGAGCCGGAGGACGGGGGGCAGGCGGCCGTGGTGGGGGCGGGCGGCGCGGCGCGGGCGGTGGTCTACGGCCTGTTGTGGGCCGGGATCGGGGGAGTCGTGGTGCTGAACCGCACCCTGCAACGGGCACAGGCGCTGGTGGCGGACCTGGGCCGCCAGCCCCGACATGCGGCCCGCCTGCAGGCGCTAGCGCTCACGGAGGAGGCGTTGATCGAGTCGGCCCGGGCGGCGGGCCTGCTGGTGAACGCGACGACCGTGGGGATGTGGCCGCGCGCAGCAGGCTCCGTCTGGCCCGAGGGGGTGCCCATCCCGGCCGGCCTGACCGTGTGTGACCTGGTCTACAACCCGCTGGAGACGCGCCTGTTGCAGCAGGCCCACCGGTCGGGCGCGCGCACGATTGATGGGCTGGGGATGCTGGTGCGGCAGGGGGCGCTGGCGTTCGATTTGTGGACGAGCCAGGGCTTTGACGTCAGCGAGGTCGCTGCGCTGATGCGGGAGGCGTGTGAGCGAGTGCTGAGGAGGTGACGTGTTGCGATTTCTGACCGCAGGGGAATCCCACGGCCCCCGCCTCACGGCCATCGTGGAGGGACTGCCGGCCGGGCTGGCGGTAGACGTGGAGGGGATCAACCGGGACCTGGCCCGCCGGCAGAGGGGTTACGGCCGCGGTGAGCGTATGGGGATCGAGCAGGACCGGGTGGAGATTCTGGGCGGGGTGATCGCGGGCCGCACGACCGGAGCGCCGGTGGCGCTCTCCATCGAGAACCGCGATTGGGTTCACTGGCGCGACCGGTGGGCGGCGGGGGACCTGCCACGGATGAGCGTGCCGCGCCCGGGCCACGCTGACTACGCCGGGATGGTCAAGTACGGGCTGGACGACGCGCGCCCGGTGGCGGAGCGGGCCAGCGCGCGCGAGACGGCGGCGCGGGTGGCGGTGGGGGCGCTGGCGAAGCAGTTGCTGGCCACCTTCGGCGTCGCCGTCGGTAGCATCGTCACCGAGATTGGGGGCATCGTGGCGGCGGTGCCGGACCTGTCGCCGGAGGCACTGTGGGCGCTGGCGGAAGCGAGCGACGTAGGTTGCCCCGATGAGGAGGCGGCCGGGCGGATGAGGGCGGCGATTGACGGGGCGCGCGAGGCCGGTGATTCGCTGGGCGGCGTCTTCGTCGTCACCGCCACGGGGGTGCCGGTGGGACTGGGGAGCCACGTCCACTGGGACCGGCGGCTCGACGCATGCCTGGCGGCGGCGGTCATGTCCATCCCGGCGGTCAAGGGAGTGGAGATCGGCCCGGCGTTCGAGAACGCGCGGCGGCGCGGAACGCAAGTGCAGGACGAGTTTGAACGGATTACGGATCACGCATTCCGCATTCCTGCCCGCTCTACCAACCGCGCGGGGGGGATCGAGGGGGGGATGAGCAACGGCCAGCCGATCGTGCTGCGGGCGGCGATGAAGCCCATTCCGACGGTCCTGGCGCCGCTGCGTTCGGTGGACCTGGTCACGGGGGAAGAGGCCTCGGCCCGCTACGAACGTGCGGACGTGTGCGCGGTGCCG
>DATKWP010000092.1:0-9075 GCA_035529535.1 Anaerolineae bacterium
TGCCCCTGGAGGCTGGATGACTGAACGGCTGTACTATACGGATGCATACTGCACTCGCTTCACCGCCCACGTGATTGAGCGCTTGGCCTGGGAAGGGCACCCGGCCGTGGTACTCGACCGGACTGCCTTCTACCCCACTTCCGGCGGCCAGCCGGCCGACCGGGGAACGCTCGGTGGGGTAGCGCTGCGTGACGTCGTCGTGCGGGAGCAAGATGGTGCCGAGCGTCCCCCGCTCGGCGTTGTCCATGTCCTTGAACGCGCTTTGCCGGAGGCCGTAGGTGAGGTTGAGGGAGTGTTGGACTGGCCACACCGCTTCGATGCCATGCAGCAGCACACCGGCCAGCACGTTCTCTCTGCTGCCTTCGAACAGGTGCTCAATGCCGATACCGTGGGGTTCCACCTGGGGGCCGAGGCGAGCACGATAGACATCAACGCGGCCCGCCTGGACCCGCAGGCGGTGATGGGAGTCGAGGAATTGGCCAACCGGGTGGTCTGGGAGGATCGCCCGGTCCATGCGCGCGTTGTGAGTCAGGATGAACTGGCAACGATATGTTTGAGACGCCGGCCCGCTGTGGAAGGTGCGGTGCGTATCGTGGACATCGCTGCTCTTCCAGGAGGGGTAGGGCCTGGTTTTGACGTGAATCCCTGCGGCGGCACGCACGTTGCCCATACCGGCGAGATTGGCCTGATCAAGGTCGTGCGCCTCGAGTATCGCGGCCACGAGTCCCGCGTCGAGTTTTTGTGTGGTGGACGCGCACTGCGGGACTATCGGGCCAGGAGTGAGATCGTCAATCGGCTGGCCGCCCTGCTCACCGTTGGCCACCGGGAACTGGAGCAGGCCGTAGAGCGGCTGCAGGGCGAGGCCAGGCAACTGTGGCACGATCTGCGCAAGGCACAGAAGCAGTTGTTGGACGTGGAGGCGGCTGAATTGGCGCAGACGGCGGACGTCCGTAATCCGCATTCCGCAATCTGCAACCCCGTGTACTCACGGGCGCAATCCACATTCCGCGTCGTGAGGCGGGCCTGGGAGGGACGTGACCCGGCTGAGTTACGTGCGCTCGCTCAGGAATTGGCACGACGTCCGGGGATGGTGGCCTTGCTGGCCAGTGTCGGTGAACGGACCCATCTGTGTTTTGCCCGCGCTGAAGGACCAGGCCCCGACGTGGCGGCGCTGCTGCGGGAGGCCTGCGCGCGGTTAGGGGGCAAAGGGGGCGGGCAGCCTCATCTGGCACAGGGCAGTGCTCCCGTGACCGATCTGGCACACGTCAATACAGTGCTGGCCGGCCTGATGGCGAATGGCGAATTATGAAAGAAATCGCACCTGATGTCTACGCTTCAACCGAATATTCTGGCGTCAACGTTGGCTTCATCGTCACGCCAGCGGGGGCTATTGCCGTGGATGCCCCAACCATGCCGCGCGACGCCCAGGCCTGGCGTCAGCGGATCGTGGACGTCGCCGGGGGGCCAGTGCTTTACGGGGTGCTCACCGATACGCACCCCGATCGGTTGTTGAGTGCGGGGTTGCTGGAGGCTCCCCTGATCGCTGCCCAGGCGGCCTGCGACCGAGCGTCAGCCTATACCGAAGGTTTCTGGCGCAGTATCGTTGAAGGGTGGGGACGCCGCTATCCAGAGATGGCGGGTGATCTGGTGGGAGTATCTATCGTACTGCCTGAGATCACGTTTTCCAGTAGCCTGACTCTGCACAAAGGGGGTATGGACGTGACGGTCGAGTGCGTCGCTGGGGCAGCGCCGGGTAGTGCATGGGTTCACATGCCGGAACGGGACGTGCTGTTCACGGGCGATGTGCTGGTAGCGGAGACTCATCCCTTTATGGCTGTTTCACCAGACACCAGGGCGTGGCTGAACACGTTGACGGCGTTACGCCGGGCCCGCTTCGCGAAGACGACGATGGTCCCTGGCCGGGGTCCGTTGTGTGACCAGACCACTACCGGGCCGCTCAGCGAGTACATCGTGTTGGCGCGCCGGCGGGTGCGCTCGTTGTACACGCCCGAGCAGACGCGGCCAGATGTGGCGTCCCTGGTGGCCGAGATGCTGCCCCTCTTTCCTGTTCCCGACGACACCGACGCCGTGGGACGGGGCGTCGAGCGTGAACTGGTCACGCGCCGCATCAAAGCCGGGTTGGACCGGCTATACGAAGAGCTTTAGACGGATTGAGTGACGACCATGGGTAAATTCTTCGTTCCTTCCACGACTCGTACGTCCGTTGACCACGTCCGCGAGGCCTTGGACAAGGCCGAACGGCTGTTGCCCAACCTGCGCGGAGGTGGGCCGCAGGTGCTCGAATTGCTCCGCCTGTTCGACCAGGCCGCTTCTGCCTTGGCGGAATTCGGGGCGGCCGGCGTAGACGTCCGCGCTGAGCGCGGGCGGTTCGAGACTTTGGAGCGGCAACTGCGCCGACGACAGAACCGGTTCCTGGCCGAAGCCGGGGCGGCGCTTCACGAAGAGCGGGCTGCCGTGCAGCCGGACCGGGTGCGCTGGTGGTGGTTCCTGGATGAGGAGGTGGCCCGGCAGCGGGTGCAGCGGCTGCGCCGGGCGCTCGTCTGGGGTCTGGTGGCCGCGCTGCTCCTCGCCGGCCTCTGGTTGCTCTACGACCGTTTCATTGCTCCGCCCCCTCAGGTACGCCAGGCACTCCAGCGTTCTGGCAGCGGGGAAGCCCTGGTTGAGAAAGGGGACCTGCGCGCGGCGCTGGCTGAGTTTGAGGCGGCGGCTGCCCTGACCCCTGATGATCCCTTGCTCTGGATGTGGCAAGGCGTGCTCCACACTGAGTTACACGAACCCGATGAGGCGCGGATGGCTTTCGAAACAGCCCGTGGACTGTACCAGACCAATTTTGATTTCTTGCTGGATCGCGCTCTGGCCTACCTGCGTGCGAAGGATTTGGCCGCCGCCAGCGCGGATGTAGAGCAAGCCATCCAGGAAAGGCCCGACCTGGGCCGTGGGTACTACTTGCGGGCCAGCATTCGCGCGGAACTTGGGGACTATGTTGCGGCCGTGGCCGACCTGGAGCGGGCAGCAGACCTGGCCCAGGCGGCCGGAGACGCACAACTGGAGGCAGCCGCTCGCGTGCAACGGGCAATGATGATACAATTGCAGACGGTTCAGCAGGTCACACCCACAGTCGTAAGCCCTTAGCGGTCCAGGCCCCCCACATAGGGGGGATTGAGTGATGGCCCAAGCCCCCCACAGTAGTGGAGGGTTGGGTGACGCGGATGGGGGGTGATGGGGCCGATGAGTACATCGGACATCCCTTACATCCGACGCCAGCCCACGGGCCTTGGTTTCCAGGAAAGGAGGGATGGTGAATGATCGGGAATGAGGCACTGGATCGTTTGCGTGCGGTGCGGACGGCGTACGAGACCGAGTTGATGCGCAAAGCCAACGTCGTCGGCGTGGGGATCGGCTTCCGGCAGCGGGTGGGAGAGTCGCCTGGCGAACCGGCCATTGTGGTCTCGGTAACACACAAGGTGCCGCTGTCTCAGCTTGCTCCTGACGACGTGATACCGCGCGAGTTGGAGGGTATACCCGTGGATATTCAGGTGGTGGGAACCCTGCAGGCGTTCCAAGGAGGGATCGGATGAGTACGATACCAGAACTATTGGCTCAGGCGAAGCAGGTCAAGGGAGTCTATATCGGGAACCTGCTGGACAAACGGAATGTCGTTGGTGTTGGCCTTGGCTACAAGATCAGCCAGGGTCTCAGTACCGGCGAACTCAGTCTCGTCATCTCGGTCACGCGAAAAGTGGACCCATCCGCGCTGACCGCACAGGACCTGGTGCCCAAGTCGCTCGACGGCGTCAAGACCGACGTGGTGGAGACGGGGGTGTTGTACGCCTTCCAGTCGGGGCCCCGCGACCGTTGGCGGCCAGTGGTCCCGCCTGGTGTCTCGATAGGCCACTACCGCATCACTGCAGGTACCTTTGGCTGTCTGGTGCGCCGGGGCGGAGAGGTGTTTATCCTCTCAAACAACCACGTCCTGGCCAACATGAATCAGGCCCAGCAAGGGGATGCCATCCTTCAGCCAGGCCCGACCGACGGTGGTACGGCAGATGATCGCGTGGCCACGTTGGCCGAATACGTACCGCTCGATTTCGGCACGGCTCCGTCAGAGTGCCCCATCGCCGAGTGGTCCGCCCGGCTGCTGAACTACGTCGCGCGCGGTTTCGGCTCGAGCCACAAACTGCAAGTAGTGAAGCAGACTCCAGGAGTAAATCGGGTGGATGCCGCACTGGCTCGCCCCCTGTCGCCGGACCTGGTAAAGAATGAGATTCTCTACATTGGCGCGCCGGTCGGTGCTGGCACCGCCACACTCGGGATGGGGGTCCAGAAGACGGGGCGCACGACCGGCCATACTCAGAGCGTCATTACCCAGATTGACGCGACGTTGCGCATTGACTACCGGGGTCCTACGGCGCTCTTCACGGGCCAGTTGGTTGCCGGCCCGCTGAGCCAGCCGGGCGATTCTGGCTCGGCGGTGTTGGGTATGGATCGGCGGGTCGTAGGGCTGCTCTTTGCTGGCTCCGATGCTGCCACTGTCATTAACCCCATTGATGAGGTGTTCCAGGCACTGAACGTGGAACTGGCGCTCTAGTGAAGCCTCCCGGAGGTTCCCAACCTCCGAGAGGCTCATTTCGAGCGGGAGCCGTAAGCCTCCCGAAGGTTCTGAACCTCCGGGAGGCCTATTTCGTCTGGGCTTACGGTTTGTTCACCGGCGTTTCCATGTCCATGGTGTTGTTGGTCTCGTTCAACTCGGCGATCGTCCCACTTACGTCGGCGATGGCACGGGTGGTGATCTTGCCGTACCAACTGGGATAGGCGTAGGTGCACTCTAGCTTCACTTTTGCGTCTGCCTCCAACCCGCCGCCCACGGTCCACTGGCAGGCCGGGGCAGGAGCGTCAACGCTGGCCCACCACTCGACGGCGAAAGCACCGGTGGGCTGGGAGCCCTGGTTGTGGACCTTTACCTTGATTGTGGTGTTCTGTCCTTGAATGGGTGGGTCAGGGTCGAAGTTGATGGCGGAGATCACCAGGTCCGGGAGACCTGGCTTGACCTCGATCACCAGTTGGCGGGTGTTGTTGGTCTCGTTGCTTTCTGCAGTTTCTGCGCGGGAATCCACCCAGGCCTCGGTGGTGTAGGTGGCCCAACCCTGAAAGAGGTACTCCATCTGAGCGACAACCGCCTCGCCCGGCTGCAACGTGAAGGCTCCCGGTGCTTCGGTGTACGAGCAACCTTCGTGGACGCAGACGCGCCAGGCCCAGTGGAAGTTCTGGGCGGGACTGCTGCCCTGGTTGCGCAACGTGACGACGACGTGCAGAGGGAGGCCCTGGCGTGGGTCGCTGGCATCCACTTTCAGGTCGGTGATGACCAGGTCCGGCGGGGCAGCTGGTGGCGTGGGGGTCACCGTCGGCGTGGGGGTCGCGGTGGCTGGCCCTGGCACGACGATCTGGACGTAGACCTGGCTGCCGAACCGCGTGCCATCGGGATCCTGCAACTGCCAGGTAGAGCGGTAGGTCCCTGGCGTGGCGGGCGCTACCATGTTCACGCTGATGTCGGTATTGGAACCGGGGGCCACCGATGGAACGCTCACTGCCGCTGGCCCGCCTATTGGCTCGCCGGAGGTAAAGACCAACTGTGTGCCTGCCCCCCAGGCGCAGGTGCCAGAGTTGCCTACGCGCCATACCTTGGTAAAGGCTCTGCCGGGAGCAAGTTCGGTGTTGTCCGGGATGGTGACGTCGGCGACGTAAGCGGCGTTGAGGGTGCAACCACCAGGGCCGGAGACGTCAGGGGCCGGAGTGGCTGTGGCGGCCGTGGGTGGGGGCGGTGTGGGGCTGGCTGCTACTACCTGAGGCGCTGTAGGGCTGGCCTCCACGACTTGAGGCGCTGTGGGCGCTGGAGGTACCTGTGTAGGAGAATTCACGCCCGGCGCGTTGCAGGCCAACGCGGCCAGCACCAGGAAGATGCCGGTCAGCCATAACGGACGATAGTGCTTGCTTGGATTCATGGGAGCCTCCTCTGGAATGGATCGCTTTGAGTATCTCGCCACGGGACACTCGATGGCGATTGCGTTCATAGATGGTGGTCATTATACACGAAGAGCGAGGAAATCGGTAGGCCATGGCAGCGGCAAGGCCACCAGTCAGCAGGATGGCGGCTGGTACTGCGGGGGAACAGCGGGCGGGGGCCAAGCCGATGGGGGCCGATGGTCCGATGTACCCATCGGCGTACATCGGGACATCGGAAAGCCGGCGGGCGCACGGTGTAGGTTCGTGCGCCCGCCGCCCGCAATATGACGGTAGAGCCCAAGCCCATGGGCAGGTGTCTTCGACAAGCCCGATGGCCCACAGGTGTGATGGGACCAGTGGGCTATTATCATACCAGAGATTGGGCTCCCTGTCTGTAGGGAGAGTTTGACAATTCGGCGGGAAAGGTTTGACAAATCGCGCGCGCCGATGGGTCAGTGATAGAGAGTGGGCTATTCCAGCGGGGTCAGTCTGTTCAGGATGGCGAACTTGACGAGGCTGGGGAGGTCGCTGATGCCCAACTTCTTCATCATGCGGCTGCGGTAGGTCTCGACTGTTTTTGTGGAAAGGGAGAGAGAGTCCGCAATGTCGGCGCTCGACCGGCCCTCGACGACGAGTTGAAGGATTTCCTGCTCGCGCGGGCTGAGACGCGCCAGAGGGCTCTGGCCTTCGGTGGCCTCGCGCTGCCGCATGTAGTCGTCAATCATCTGGTCCGAGGCTTGCTGGCTCAGGTAGCGATGGCCGGAGTGGACCGCGTGGACGGCGTTGACTACCTCGACGCCGGCCGATTCTTTGAGCACGTAGCCGCGCGCCCCGGCCTGTAATGCTCGAAAGATGTGCTCGGTCGTCGAGTACATCGAGAGCACGACGACCTGGACTGACGGGCAGGCTTCACGGATCTGGCGTGTCGCTTCGATGCCATTCAGTTCGGGCATGGCGATGTCCATGACCACTACGTCGGGGTGGAGTTGCGTCACCTGGCACACTGCGTCGCGCCCGCTGGCCGTGTCGCCAATCACCTCGATATCCCCCTGCATTTCCAGCAGGAGCCGCAACCCATCACGGACGACCGCGTGGTCGTCGGCCAGAAAAACAGAGATCGTCATCGCGTCACCTCCACAATGACCCGTGTGCCCTGCTGGGGTTTGGATTCGATGCGACAACGACCACCCACGGCCTCGGCACGCTCGGTTATCGTGATCAATCCCCAGCCCCGGTCCCCGTTGGGCTTGGCCGGTGACGTGGGGTCGAATCCAATTCCATCGTCGGCGATCATCAGCCGTACGATCTTATCGTCCACTTGCATCGCAATGGTCACCTGCGTGGCCTGAGCGTGCTTGGCCACGTTGGTCAGTGCTTCCTGGGCGATGCGGAACAGAGCGTTCTCTGTCGGCGCGGGCAGGCGGGGGACGGGTTCCTCTCCTCTCACCGTGACGCTGATGCCCATGTGCGAGGCGAACCGCGTGCCGTGCCATTGTAGGGTAGCCACCAGCCCAAAGTCGTCCAGCATCGGCGGCCGCAGGTCTGCCATCACCAGGCGGACTCGCGCGGTCGTCTCTTCGATCAAGGCCAGCGATTCATCCAGCCGGGCGCGCATCAACTCGGACGTCTCCTTCGGCATGTGCGTCCGCACCAGGTTCAGGTTGATGCCCAGCGCGGTCAGGTTTTGCCCAACCTGGTCGTGCAACTCCCGTGCCAGTCGCTGCCGCTCCGTCTCCTCGGCCTCTGCCAGCCGTGCGGATAGGGCACGCAGCCGTTCCCCCTGCTGCTTGACCGACTGGAATAGCCGTGCATGCTGGATCGCGATTGCCAGCGGATCGGCCAACTCGCGGATGATCCTGACCTGGTTTTTGCCAAACACGTTGAGTTTGTCGGTCCCCAGGGCAAACAGGCCAATCAGTTCCTCCTGAGCGATGAGCGGCACCAAGAGAGCGGCGCGCATGCCCTCCGCGTGCAGGATCTGCAACGCAGGCATTGCCTGGGCCAGCGTCAGGATCTTTTCCGTCGTGTAGATTTTCCCTTGCTGAAGTGCCTCAATCGCCACCTCGACACCCGGGAGCATGTCCAGCGAAAAGCGCGTGCCAGGTGGTATCTTGACGGTGCTGGCCATCTCAGCATAGAGCACCGTACCCTCGTGGGCCTCGAAGTCAAACAGCACGACGCCGGCTCCCAGGTAGAAGACCAAGGGCCGCACGTGGTTCAGGACCGTCTTGGTGATCTCTTCGGGCGATTGCGCAGTCAAAATGGCGGTGTCAACGCGGTGCAGGACTCGCAGCCGCTCGGCCTGCCTGCGCAGCGCCTCCATGGTCCGCTTACGCTCGGTGATGTTGCGAACGAAGATGGCAAGTCTTGCCACCTGGCCTTGGGAGTCGAAGGCAGGGTAGACCGTGTGATCGAACCACCTTCCTCTGCGCTGGTCCGTGAAACGGACGGGCTGCCCAGAACGCGAGACCTGTTCACACTTGGCCTTCCTGTATGCCGCCACGTCGGGCGAAAACAGATCGAACACGCACGTGCCGATGAGTTTGTCGGCACGTCTGCCCAGGCTCTCGGCTGCTGCCTGGTTCAAGGCGACGATGGTTCCATCTGGTTCCATCAACATCTCCGCATCGGTGACGGCGTTGAGGAGCGCGCGTGCTATCTCCTCGCTCTCGCGCAGCGCTACTACTGCCTGCTCGTGCGCAGTGAGGAGGGCCTGGTGAGCCTGTTCCTGCTCGGCCAGGACAGTATCGCAGGCCTGCCGCAGGAAACCGGCCGCCATTCCTCCCAGCAGCGCCACCAGGCGAGGTTGCAGGCCGGCGGCCTGTTCGGCGGGCAGGCCCTCGACGAACTCACGTGCCAGCACTTCCTGGATTTGGACCAGGGACTCCGGCTGGGCGTAGCGGAGGCGCACGAAGGAAGCGCCGATGGCCTCAGCCTGATGGCGCTCGAACGGTTCTGCGACCAGGAGGGCGATGGCCTGTGTGGTCAGTTCGGCCAGGTGCTGCCGTATTTCTGCCGCTCCCAGAGGGACGAAACTGGTGCGCGCGAGGGCTT
>DATKWP010000093.1:0-2417 GCA_035529535.1 Anaerolineae bacterium
CTATGCTGTCGTGGGTGAAGACGTAGAGGACCTGCAACCCCATCATCGCGGCCAGCCTTATGGGAGGGCGCATGTAGTCGGAGAAGGTGAGGAAGGTGGCGGCGTAGGGGATCACTCCGCCGTGCAGAGCCATGCCGTTGACGATGGCGCCCATGGCATGCTCTCGCACGCCGAAGTGCATGTTGTGGCCCCAGTACTGGTGCCAGCCCAGGTCTCCATAGCCTACGAGGATGGTCTTGGTGCTGGGCGCCAGGTCCGCCGAGCCACCGGTGAGGGCATGGACTCGCTTGACGAGGTGATTGAGCACCTGACCTGAGGCCGCGCGTGTGGCGATGGGCTTGCTGCCTGGCGGGAAGAGGTTTGCCAGATCATCGTCCCAATGGGAAGGGAGTTCGCCACGGAGTTGCATCTCGAGTTCCGCTGCCAGCTCAGGATAGGTGTGGCGGTAGACCTGCATGCGCTGCTCCCACACCTTCTCCGCTTTCCGCCCGCGCTCGAGCGCTTTCCCCGTATGGGCGAGTACCTCTTGGGGCACGTGGAACGCTGGCTCTTGAGGCCAACCCAGAGTGTCCTTGGCCTCCCGCACGTTCTCTTCGCCCAGCGGCTCGCCGTGAACCTTGGCTGTGGCCTGGGCTGGGCTGCCGTAGCCGATGACCGTCTTGCAGATGATGAGCGACGGGCGTGCGGTGTCGGCCTGAGCCTCTCCGATAGCCTTCTCAATGGCGGCGATGTCCTGACCGTCCAGGGGGCCCAGGACCTGCCAGCCGTAGGCCCGGAAGCGGCGCGCCACATTCTCGCTGAACACCGTGTCTGTAGGACCCTCGATCTGGATGTCATTATCGTCGTAGAGGTAGATCAGCTTGCCCAGCCTCAGTGTGCCGGCCAGGCTGGCTGCTTCGCTGGTGACGCCCTCTTGCATGTCGCCGTCGGAGACGAGCGCATAAACGTAGTGGTCGATGATCTGGTGACCGAGCCTGTTGTAGTGATCGGCCAGCCAGCGTTCGGCGATGGCCATGCCCACGCCATTGGAGAATCCCTGGCCCAGAGGTCCGGTAGTCACCTCCACGCCTGGCGTGAGACCGTACTCCGGATGCCCGGGGGTCTTGCTGCCCCACTGGCGGAAGTTCTTCAGTTCGTCGAGGGGCAGATCGTACCCGGTCAGGTGGAGGAGGGCATAGAGGAGCATGGAGGCGTGCCCGGGAGAGAGGATGAAGCGATCGCGATTCGGCCAGTGCGGGTTCCGCGGGTTGTGCTTGAGAAAGCGGTCCCACAACGTGTAGGCCATGGTTGCAGCGCCCATGGGGGTGCCGGGATGACCAGACTTGGCCTTCTGCACCGCGTCTACGGCAAGGAAGCGGATGGTGTTGATGCATTGTTGGTCGAGCGCTGCTTGGTCGGTCACTTTTACTCTCCTCGAAATCGTCTCCTGCCCGATGCGGGGCAGATTTCAACCCCCATCTGCTGGCTCCAACTGTGTGTAAGATGTGGCCTTGAATGGCGGTTCGAGTTGCAGCCCGAGCCGGCGAAAAACCTCCGGCGGGATGCCGATGTCGGCCAGATAGAGTTTTCCGTGGACCCGCCGCAGGCCGGTCTTGGGCAGGGCGAGGGTCAACGTACGATGGGTTCGGATCGCTGGACCCGGCGAGTCTCCCGTGGTGGCATCGACCCCCGACGGGACGTCGAGGGAGAGGACGCGCTCCGCGGACTCGTTGCACAGGTCAATGAGCTGGGCTGTGGCGCCAGTTGCTGCACCCCTGAGGCCGTACCCGATGAGGGCGTCCACGGCCAGTAGAGAGCTGGAGAGGCATACGCGGGCCTCCGCGAGCTGCACCGGCTCTATTCCGGCAGTTCTGAGGATGCGAAGCTGGTGGTGTGCAGCAGGGCTCAGGGCCGATTCGTCGCCAGCCAGAACCACCCACACGCTCAATCCTCGGTTGTGCAGATGCCGGGCACAGCACATGCCACCGCCACCGTTGCCGCCCGCTCCGGCCAGAATGGTGACCTCATCCTTCAGCGCACCCAGCATCTCCAGCGCGTGCTGGGCCAGGTTCCTGCCGGCGTTCTCCATCATCTGGAGAATGGTCAGGCCGAACTCCTCCACGGCAACGCGGTCCACCTCACGCATCTCGTCGGCGGTCACCGCGGGCACCACAACGCCATCTTCCGTTCGGAAGACCAGTCTTTGTGCCTGGTCAGGCATGCGTCTGTTCCAGACCGTGTTGAGCTGCGCCCAGCAGCGCAGCCTTCGGATTAAGGATAATGTGGACCGGTATACGCGCTAACAGGTCTGACAAGCGTCCCTTCGCCTGGAAGGCCTGCATGAAATGGCCTTTCTCCAGGATAGGCACGATGCGAGGAGGGATACCACCGCCGAGGTAGACGCCGCCTGTGGCGACCACCTTGAGAGCCAGGTTTCC
>DATKWP010000094.1:0-4646 GCA_035529535.1 Anaerolineae bacterium
GAAATTCCCCAGGGGGAGCCCTGCGACGCTGTAGGCACCCTCGGCATCTGTGGTGGCCCAGAAGCCGTCATCGGAGACATATTTGCTGGGCCGAACGAGCACCCAAGCCCCGACGATAGGGGTTGTGCCATCGCTCTGGTAAATGTGCCCCGAGATGGAACCGCCCTCGGTGAGCGCAAAGTCAATACCCGCCAATGTGACGCCTGTTGAGACAGTGACCAGCGTAGCTTCATCGGAGGGTGTGGCATTGTCCCAGTACTCCCGGGCATAGCCTGTGGCGACGATCCGCACCAGGTAATCGCCTGCAGGAAGGTCGAACATGGCGTAGCTGCCATCAGAAGCAGTGATAGCTGTGTGGTTCCATTCCCTCATGCCCGGTCCGCCGTTTCCGGCCGGCCCTGCCTCTATCCTCGCTCCCCCTATGCCCTGGCCCGTTGGTGCGTCCGTCACCCGGCCGGATAGAGAGGGAACAGGAGTAGGGGTGGGCATGGGGGTATCGGTCGGCCTTGGCGTCGGGGCCTGAGTTGGGGTGGCTGTGGGTGTCTTGGCCGGTAGTGGCGTGGCCGTCGGTGACAGGGTGGCCGCCGGCTGCGGCGCACAGGCCACTGTCACCAGCGCAAGCATCAACACAGCCAATGCTATCAAACGCACTCGCTTCATCACCGATTTACGAAACATGGCTGCCTCCTTCATATTCCACAGAGAAAAGCGTCCGCCATACCCTGACGGTAAGCGAGCTTTGTGACACTTCGACGTTGGCCGCCAAGGCGCTCTTACTGCCTCGACCGAGGTCTACGACTGCGGCAGACCAAGTCGTCTCTGCTTGTCTGGTCTGTGAGTATAGCACGGGAACATGCACAAGTCAATCGTTTTTTGGCATAGAGGGCCAGGGAACACGAGACCGTTCCTGGTCATCTCGTGAGTCTGGGTCAGACCTGCCAGGTTTTGGAAACCTGGCAGGTCTCCAGAGCAGCAGGCCCAACCGAGTGCATTGGTTTGGGGCTGCTTTCTGTGTTATGATAAGGAGTATCTGGAGAGAGAACTGGGATCGTGATGCAGGAGTAGGAGATGAGCGTTCGTTCCACATGAGCCGACTCTGATAAGGAGAAGATCGTGATTACCATAATGCCCGTATTGAAGATTCTGATCGGAATCGCCCTGCTTTTGCTGGGGCGGAAGCTGTTTTGGCTCTTCGTGGCCGGCATCGGCTTCGTCGTGGCGATGGACCTGGTGCTGCGCCTGTTTGCGGGACCGCAGGCGGGAGGCGTTACCCTCATCGCCCTGATCGTCGGGCTGATAGCCGGGGTGATCTGCGCCTTGCTGGCTATCTTTTTGCAGCGAGCGGCTGTCGGGATCGTGGGTTTCCTCGCGGGGGGCTATGTCATTCTCAGTCTTTTCGACATCCTGCAATTGGGGGACATGACGGTACTCGCGTGGGCGCTCGCTTTCGTGGGAGGCATCGTCGGGGTCATACTGGCCCTGGTGGTGTTCGAGTGGGCACTGATCGTGCTTTCTTCCCTGAGCGGTGCCGGCCTCATCGCCCAGTCAGTTGGCGTGGGCCGCCCGCTGGCGGCATTGATCTTTGTCGCCGCGTTGATCGTCGGCTTTGTGGTGCAGGGCAGAATGCTGAGAAGAGAGAGATGATGGACGATGAATCGGAGATTGCTACTCATTAACTCGGCTGCGCGCCGTTGGCGGCTCGAAACACTCCCGGTCGAGACGCTGAACAAAGACCCGCGTGAGGACTATCTCGTCCTGAGCGGGGAGACGCTGTGCCAGTACCTGCTGCGCCGTGACGCGGGGGCGCTGGTCATCGCCCGCGGGCCGTTGCCGTTCCTCTCCGGCAACAAGGCCACCGTGGGCTACGTCTCACCGCTGACCGGCGTCCCCCACTACAGCCTGGTCGGCGGGCGGGCGGCAGCGCAACTCTTCAATCTCGGGCTGGATGCGATCTGTTTCCAATCGGCAAATCAGCAAATCAGCAAATCGGCAAATCAGCAAATCAGCAAATCGGCAAATCAGCAAATCAGTAGATCAGTAGATCGGCAAATTGCAGGTCCGCAATCCGCAATCCGCAATCCGCAATCTCCATTCTCCATTCTCCATTCTCCATTCTCCATTCTCCCTATCGTCGTCGTCAGCGGCCGCGCCCCCAACCTGAGCGTCGAGTTCAAGGATGCGGCGGAACTGCCGGCCGGCCAGCGCAGTGCGTTCTACTGGCTGTTGGAGAAGGAACTGGGTGGCGACAAGTATGGGGGCAGCATCTTCACCATCGGCGAGGGGGCATACCTGGGCTACGCTTCGGCCAACCTGGCGGTCGAGGCGATCTATCACGCCGGGCGGGGCGGGGCAGGCAACGTGTTCGCCCGCTTCGCCGCGGCGCTGGTGCTACGCGGCGAGCCGGTGACGTTGTCCGAGTTTTTCGCCAGTGTCCCCCCTCTCCCGGCGGGAGAGGGCCGGGGTGAGGGAGCCTTTGCCCGCGATCCGAACAGCGCCATCGCCGCACTCCTGGACCGGTACTGCGCCCGCCTGTCCGGGAAGACTGGCGGCACGATCGTCAAGTTGTTCACCAGCGGGGCGGACCCGGCGGGCAAGCCCACGCTCCCGGCGAGAAACGCGCAACAGATGGGCAGCCCCGTCGCCGGCCTGGGCAGCCCGCAGGTGTTAAAGGCCACCCGCCAGGGCCAGACCGGCTGCCACTGGTGCCAGGTGGACTGCCGCCACACCCATCACGTCCCCGCCGACTATGCGCCCGGCGGCCAGGACGTGTTCCTCGACGACTTTGAGCCCACCTACGCCGTGTTCGCCATGCTCGGCCTGGCCCCGGCCCAGGACACGCTCCAGGCGCGGCTCGACCTGCGGGCCGAGGTGGACCGGCGGCTGATCCTACCGATCGAGCAGATGGGGTGCGACGTGATGAACGTCGGTACAGGGCTGGCGGCTCTATTCGAGGGAATCGAGCGGGGCATCATCCCGCACGACGACGTGCCAGACTTTGTGGCGAACCAGCGAATCAGCGAATCAGCGAGTCGGCAAATCAGCAAATCAGCAAATCAGCAAATCGGCGAATCAGTGAACCGGCGAGGCGGAGAGACAGGCCACGTGAAAGGCTCTGAGCAGTGGCTGGAGGCGGCGGTGCAGGCGGTGGCGATGCTGCGCTCCGGCCAGGCGGCCGAGTATCCAGCGCTGCGAGCGGCCGGCGACGGACCGCAGGCGCTGGCGGAGCAATACCCGGCGATGCAGGACGTCGTGTTCACCGGCGGGAAGGGCACGTTGGGGAACGCCGGGCACTGCAATGCGCTGTGGACTTTTCTGATGCCCTTTTCCCGTTTCGTCGGCCACTACGTGGGCCAGTATTACAAGGTTGAAGAGGAACTGCCCCCGCCGGGGTCCCGCCCGGAAGCCTACCGCGCCTGCTTCGAGCAGGTCGTCGGCCGGCTGCTGGGGCGGGAGTTTTTCTGGTTGCTGGCCAACGCGCTCTCCCAGTGCGCCTTCACCTTCATCATCTTCAGCCAGGACGGGGAAGGGGAGCGCTTGAGTGACGACGGTTTGCTCGTGCGCATCCTGCGCCACTATGGCATCCACACCACCCGCGCCGACCTGGAATGGTTCAGCCAGGCCTTCTGGGCGCAGTCGGTTGACCTCAAGCGCCGGTTCGGCTGGCGGCCCCCAGCGGCGGCCGATTTTCCGCGCCGGGTCTACGAGGCGCTCTCCCTGGCGCTGGGCCGCCCGGTTGAAGAACTCCAGGCGCTGATGGATCTACTCATCGCCGAGTGGAAGCGGCAGGCGGGGGAGGTGATGCGCCGGTTTGGATATGAAGCGACGTGGTGAGGAACTATCCAAGAGTGCAACGCTGATGGGCGGTTGACCACAGACCCGACTTCGGTTACAATTGGTACAGAGGCCACTTGCGAAGAACCCGTTTGTTGCTGTATGCGGACGGTAGCATAGTCCGTGCTGAAGTGTCCAGTGAGGTGCAGTATGGTTACGGTCACGAGTCCTCAATCGCTCTGGCGAGAGATAGAAGGCAAGCGCGTTGTTCTGATGCCTTTGGATGACTATGAAGCCTTGATCGATCACTTGGAAGATCTCGAAGATGCCCTGGAGTTGCAGCGCGCCATAGCGCGAGCTGGCGGGTTCGTCCCCTTTGATGAAATGGTAGCAGGGAACTGAACAGGGTTGGCGTATCGTGGTGCGCAAAGATTACCGTGTGCTTTACACAGTGGACGATACTGCCCGTGAGGTGCGAGTGTTCCGAGTAGCTCGACGGGGAAAAGCCACTTACCGGCGCTGAGCCTCACGCCTCGAGCGGGATAGGAGAAGGTCAACACAGCAGAGCGCGTGGGTATGGACCTGCAACGTTCGAAACCCGCCATAGACCAGTCCGATCCGAAAAAGATCCGGGTGCTCATCGTGGACGATCACGCCGTGGTGCGCCAGGGGCTGCGAACCTTCCTGGAACTGCACGGCGACCCATCGCCTGCCGGCGCGTCGTCAGACGACGTGTCCGCGCTGCCCATCGAGGTCGTGGGGGAAGCCGCCAACGGCGCCCAGGCGGTGGACCTGGCCGGCCGGTTCCAGCCCGACGTGGTTCTGCTTGACCTGGTCATGCCTGGGATGGATGGCATCCAGGCCACTCCCAGGAT
>DATKWP010000095.1:0-3794 GCA_035529535.1 Anaerolineae bacterium
TGGAGCGTCCCAAAACCCCAGTACATGAACGGCGGCCCGTACAAGTAGACCACCTGCTCGTCGCCCTGCCGCGCCAGATACCGTCCCAACACGGTCGCGACTTCCGCCGTCGGATTCCCATAGACCCGCGTCGGAGTGTACACGACAAAATAGTAATACAGGTTGGCGACAGCCACCCCGACGAGCAGCACCGCCGCCACCCCACCCCAGATTCGCCGCCCGTCACCCACCGATTCGCGAATTTGCTGATTTGCCGATTTGCTGATTTGCTGATTCGCCGATTCGCTGATTCGCTTTCCCAACCCCACCAGCCAGTTCAACCCCAGCCCCGCCAGTGACGCCACCGCTGGAGTGACGATGACCATGCGCTGGCTGCTGGGCGGGTTCTCCGTCACCCCCCAGCCCACGATCAGCGCCAGCCAGAACCACAGGAGAACCAGCCCGTTGGCCGGCCATCGCCAGTGTGCCGTTGCCCACACCAGGCCGAGGACGAGCAACGCACCGCTCACGAAATCGAGCAAAGGAATAGACGGGTGGTACCAGAAGGTGGGATCCAACGTATAGTGAAAAGCGGATACCGACTTCCAGAACTGGTCCAGCAACAGGCTGGCGGTGCTCCGCCCGGTGATCTCCCGCTCCCGCGCCAGCCACCCCGAGGAAAAGATGCTCACTTGCCTGGACCGGGAACTCAACTCAGCCGGGCGATCTGCGTAATAGAGCAGCAGCGGCAGGGTGACCACCAGTGCTGCCACCACCAGAATCAGCAGGAGCCGTCCATAGCGCGCCAGGAAACGGTGTTCCGCCGCTGCCCGCCAGGCCACGTACAGTGCGACGATGATGCCGATCAGCCGTGACCCGAAATACACGTACCACCCCAACCCGATCACCGCCCCTGCCAGCGCGAAGGTGATTTCCCGCCTCGAACGCAGCGCGCGCACCACCAGGTACAGCGCCAGCGTAACCAGCAGCCCATCGGCGATCTGGTTGGAACCCAGCCGGCTAAAGTGGACGTGGTAATGCGAGCATGCCAATATCGCCGCCGCCAGCCACCCCACTCGCCGGCCCCACAATTCTCGCGCCAGCAGGAACGTGGTCAGCACTGTCAGCGTGCCTATCAGCGCCGAAAGCGCCCGTAGCCCCGCGATGCTGGCTCCGCAGAGCCGCATCGCCAACCCATACGCCAGGAACGACATGGTCGGCACACTGAACCAGCCCGTCGCAAAGGGGTTTCCCAGCGGTGGTTCCACCAGTTCTAGCGCGGCCATCCCCTGCGTGCCCTCGTCGCCGCCCAGGTTGGCCGGAATGTGCTCCAGGTCCACCACCCGCACGGCCAGCGCCACCGCCAGCAACACCACCAGCCCCGCCAGCTCCCCGGTTCGTAGTAGCGACTCCGGTGTACGCCGATGGGTACATCGGACCACCGGCCTCAGTCGCTTCCACCCCCCTGTCACCGCTCGTAGTAGCGACCCCGGTGTACGCCGATGGGTACATCGGACCACCGGCATCAGTCGCTCCCCCGGCGCGAACGACGACAGGAACATCGCCACACCCACCAACCACGTCCAGAGGAGCACGCTGAAATCAGCCTCCGCCGGCCAATATCGCGCTTGCCATCCGGCCAGAAACGCCAACCCCACCCCGCCGGCGGCGCCCATCGCGCGCAGCGGATGCTCACGCACCCACACCAGCCGCTGGCGTACGGCCTGCCCGTGCTCCACGCGCGCCATCTGCCGCAGCAGCAGTCCGAACGCTAGCCCTGCCACGCACCAGAAAAATACCCCGTCCCACACGTACTCCCGCCGGTACGCAAAGTAGAACTGGCCCAACACCGCAAACCACAGCCCAATGCCCAGCAGCAATCCGGCGACGGTTTGTCCTCGTCTCAAAACGTTCCCCCCCTTACACGCAGATTCCTCGCTGCGCTCGGAATGACAACCTCTCCTTGTCCCCGTGTCTCCTTGTCCCCTTGTCCCCCTTTCCGGGCCACGAAGAACAGATACGCCCCGGCGTCGTCAGAGGGCGCTGGCTCCTGGTAGAACGGCCGCACCAACCGCTCGGTGAGCCACAGGTTCACCCGCGACGGCCACACCACCCAGCGGCCGGTCAGCTTCTTGCACACCCAACACGGCAATCCCAGATAGTGTCCCCACTCCAGGGCCACCAGCGCCCGCCGGGAAAAATAGGGCCACCACCGTACGCGGGCAAACCCGGCCCCATTCAGCCGCCGCTCCCAGACCTCGGCTCCGTCGCAGTGGTGATGGCGGGAGATGCGGTTAAACAGGCGGCGATACGCCTGACCCAGGGAGCGCAACCCCACCCGGTCCAGCGCCCGCCCGATCGAGAGAAAGGGCAGGAAATTGGGGCCGGGGACACAAAAATAGAGCCGCCCGCCCGGCTGCAGCACCCGCGCCACTTCCGCCAGCACCGGCTCCACCTGGGGGATGTGCTCCAGCACCGAGTTGCTCACCACCGTGGCGAACGTGCCATCAGCATAGGGCATCTGCGTGCCATCGGCCTGCGCCACCAACCGGTACGCCTGGCGCTCGCGGGCCTCGGTCAGCGGCCCCCACCAGGGATCGAACCCCGCCTCCAGCCGCTCGTCGAAGGCAGCCGCTGCAAAGTGGCCGTCGCCGCACCCCACGTCGAGCACCGGGCGCGGCACGGGCAAGCCGGCGTAGAAACGGGCCTCCACCGCCCGCAACAACGCCCGGAACGCCGGCAGTTCCTGCAAGTGCCTCCACAGCAGGTCGTCACTCACACAGCCGCTCAAACAGCGCCTCATATCCCGCCACCGTCCGCCCGGTGTTCCACCGCTCCGCGATTTCCTCCCTCGGCCGCACGTACCTGGCCCGGTCGCCGACCACCCGCACGATCGCCGCGGCCAACGCCTGGGCGTCACCGACCGGCACAATCTCCCCCATCCCCGTCTGGTTCACTGGCTGGCGCACTCCTGGCAGGTCGGAGGCAATTGAAGGTGTCCCGCACAACATTGCCTCCACCTGCACCAGCCCAAACGATTCGGTCGAGTTAAGGCTCGGCACGACGATACAGGCCAGATTGGGGTACAATGCCGCCAGTTGTGTTGGGTTCAGCACGCCCAGGAACTGCCACCGCTCCTCGTACTCGCGAAACAACGGCTCCAGCCGCCGGGCGTACGCTTCCTCGCCCAGTACGTTCCGGTATTGGCCGGCGAACAGCACCCGCGCCTCTGGATAGACCGCCAGCACGTCCGGCAGCGCCTGAAATAGCACCTCGACCCCCTTCTCGGCTGCCAGCCGTGCCACCATGCCGATCACTGGCCTCTGTCCATCCAGGTCGTGCATGCGGGCAAACGCCGCTGCCGCCCCTGGCCCCACCTCTGGCAAGTCCACCGGCGGCGGAATCACCTCGATCTTACGGCGGAAGGTGCGCAGGAAGGGGGAATGGTCGGCAAAGTCCTGCGTATAGGCCACCACCCGGTCGGCCAGCAGCCCCGCCAGCCGGTTCATCACGTGCACCACCTGGTTGACTACCCAGTTGAATGGGCCAGGTGGCAGTTCCAGGTCGGAGTGATACGTCAACACCGTCGGCCGCCCCATCAACCGCCCCCGCGCTGCTACCCCCGCCGCATCGAACTGCGGTAGATGCAGGCTGATGACGTCGTGCTCCCGCACCAGGCGCGTCGCCAGCCAGCCGAAGGTCGGCATGATGACCCCCTTGCTGACCCGGAAAAGCACGGGCGCGCGCACCACCCGCACCCCATCCTCCATCGTCTCCAGCGGGCAGGCGCGATCAAAGCGCGAGGTTAGCACCGT
>DATKWP010000096.1:0-5703 GCA_035529535.1 Anaerolineae bacterium
CCGAGAGCCGAAACTTCCAAGTTGCTGTTTCCAAGTTTACGTTTCTGCATTTCTGAACTCCTTTTGGTTATCCGATTATTCCTTTACCTTCACATCTGCCTTGCACGCGATGCTTTGTTCAGCGACCGGACATTTTCGCCATCTCTTTGGGATACCGATCCCCTTGTACCGTGATCTTTGAGAGGGCACTCTCAATCTCCTGTAGATCGCCAGGCGTGAGTTCAACGGCAACTGCGCCGATGTTCTCCTCCAGGCGCTCCAGTTTCCGGCTGCCCGGGATGGGAACAATCCACGGCTTCTGCGCAAGCAGCCAGGCGAGCGCGAGCTGCGCCGGTGTCGCCCCCTTCCGTTCTCCGATCTTGGCAAGCAAATCAACCAAGACCCGGTTTGCTTTCCGTGCCTCCGGCGTGAAGCGAGGGGTGCGGCTGCGGATGTCGGAGCTGTCGAAGGTCGTATTTTCGTCGATCTTTCCCGTGAGGAAACCCTTACCCAGAGGGCTATAGGGCACGAAGCCGATTCCGAGTTCCTCGCATGTGGGCAACACTTCCTCTTCAGGCTCTCTCCACCACAGCGAGTATTCGCTCTGGACTGCGGTGACCGGCTGGGCGGCATGAGCGCGGCGGATCGTCTGCGCACTGGCCTCAGACAGGCCGAAGTGCTTGACCTTACCTTCCTGAATCAGGTCCTTCACCGCTCCCGCCACGTCTTCTATTGGTACGTCCGGGTCAACCCGGTGTTGATAGAACAGGTCAATGGCCTCAACCTTGAGTCGCTTGAGCGAGGCCTCGGCGACCTGCTTGATGTGTTCCGGCCGGCTATCCAGGCCAACCCAACCCGGCGACCCATCAGGATTCAGTCTGAATCCAAACTTGGTGGCGATCACCACTTGCCCGCGGAACGGAGCGAGGGCTTCGCCCACGAGTTCTTCGTTCGTGTACGGGCCATACACTTCAGCGGTATCGAAGAAAGTAACGCCGCGTTCGACGGCTGCCCGAATCAGAGCGATCATCTCCTGCTTGTCGCCAACCGGTTTGTCTCCAAAGCTCATTCTCATGCAGCCAAGCCCGATAGCCGAAACTTCCAAGTTGCTGTTCCCAAGTTTGCGCTTCTGCATTTTCCCAACTCCTGTCTTTGAGGTAAAACGCTAGAACATCCGTTCTGTCGCCACTGCCAAAACACTCAGTCACCAGTATACACCCACAGCCCGCGGCGCGCAATCGAGTTGACAATAACGATCCAGCCGTTCCCGGGTGCGGCGGATGTTCACTGCCCACGCGTGCAGGTACTCCAGTCTATCGGCGGTGATCTCGTATTGTGCCCCCCGCCAATTCGTGTATAATTGGGCGGCAATGGCAGCACTGCGCATTCTGTTGGTAGACGATCATCTGTTGTTTCGCAAGGGACTGGTCCGCATGCTGGACGCCCAGCCGGATTTCCAGGTGGTGGGAGAGGCGGCCGATGGGTTCGAGGCGGTCGAGCAGGTGCAGTCCCTGCATCCAGACCTGGTCCTGATGGACATTCGCATGCCCAACTGCGACGGATTGGAGGCCACCCGCCAGATCAAGAGCCGCACGCCAGACGTGCGGGTGGTGATGTTGACCGTCTCGGACGACGAGCAGGACCTGGCGGCGGCGGTGCGTTGCGGGGCTGACGGGTATCTCCTGAAGGACATTCTGCCGGAGACGCTGTTTCAACAGTTGCGCGGGCTGATGTCGGGGGAGGCGCCGATATCGCGGGGCATGACGGGCAAACTGTTTCACCAACTGGCGCGGCGAAGCCAGGCCGCCGTGCAACCCGCCGCGACGGCGGTACTTTCCGCGCGGGAGTGCGAGGTGCTGGCGCTGGTGGTGGAAGGGCATTCGAATCAGGACGTTGCACGCACGCTGGGGATCGCCCACAACACGGTCAAGAACCACCTGCGCAGTATTCTGACCAAACTGGGAGTCAAGAACCGGGCGCAGGCGGCCGCCTACGCGGTCAGCCACGGGTTGGTGTGCCTGGCGCCCGGCGATGGCGCGACCAGCAGAGACAGAAAGACCTAGTTCCAATGGGCTATTGGAATGGGATATATAGTCCGTTGGGGCTATAGACGAACCGGCGCGCTGGGGGTATAATCAGCGCAGTTTACTGACCGGTAGTCAGTTAATGAGTCCCACGCGTGTATTCATTCTCGCCAGCCAACCGCTCTTTGCTCAGAGCGTTCAGAGCCTCCTTTCTGGCCAGCAGGGCATCCAGGTGGTCGGGGTCGAGACGGTCGGCCCTGACGTGATGATGCGGGTGCAGGCTGCCGCCCCTGAAGTGGTGATCGTCGAGGCCCGGGGCGAGGAGCAGGGGCGCCTGGTAGCCCAGGTGTTGGAGTCTATCGCCGGCGCCAGGGTGATCGGGCTGAGCCCGGAAGACAATCGCATCCACATCTATTATCAGCAGATGAGGCAGGGCCGCCGGGTGGAGGACCTGTTGGAGGCCATCGCGAAGCCGGGGGAGCCGTTGGACTGGCGTGGCCGCAGCCCGGAGGCGTTGCGGCTGTTTGTGTTGGTTCAAGGGCACTATGGCCAGCGTATCCTGGAAAACATCCGCCAGTTTGCTCCCGCAGGCTGGGTGGTCGAGGTCTGGCGCGCTCCCTCGGCGCTGCCGCCGGTGGTGGATGACCCGCTAAAGTTCTTGCCGATGCACATCCCTGCTGCCGATCTGGTGCTCTACCTGGGAGAGAGCGCCAACGGTGCCCAGTTCCTGCCCAGCGTGGTCGAGCGCGCTGGCGCGCGGGCCGTCATTGCGCCGGTAGACAATGCGGCGTGGCTGCCGGATGCGCTGGTGCGCCAACTGCGCGTGTGGCTGCGCGAGTTGGGCGTGACGGCTGTCTTCCCCAAGCCGTTCTGTTCCCTCACCGAGCGAAGTTACAACGTGCGTCAGCGGGAGGTCGCGTTTGAGGATCCCTGGATCGGGGTGTTCGCTCGCCATTTCGGCCAACCCGTGTTGCAGATTGAGTGTGAGGGCCAGCAAATCACGCGAGGGGACGTGCAGCGGGATGCGGCCTGCGGGTGTGCGCGAGCGGTCGCCCGTCAATTGGTCGGAGTGGATCTGCGGGAGGCGGTCGCTCAGGCCGGCCTGTTTCATCACTACTACCCTTGCCTGGCTACCATGGGCGCGGATCCCGGCTTGGGACGGTCGCTGGTCCAGGCGGCGGGCGACTTGATGCGGCAGGCGGTGGAGGTGGCAATCGAGCAACGGACGTACTCGTCCGCCCTGTCCGAGACCGCCCACCCTGGGGTGGGTGGACGGGATGGAACGTTTTGATTGGACACTAGAAACATCATATTCCTTTGAGGAGGCAAACCATGCCAGTTAAGCGAGTCTATCCGGTGCCGAGCGACATTGAGATCGCGCAGGCAGCAGAACTGATCCCTGCCGTTGAGGTCGCCAGGAGCCTGGGACTGTCCGAGGATGACCTGGACCTGCAAGGGAAGTGGAAGGCCAAGGTTCACCTGGACGTGTTGGAGCGCCTTGCTGAGCGGCCCAACGCCAAGTACGTGGACGTGACCGCCATCACCCCGACGCCGTTAGGTGAAGGGAAGACCGTCACGACGATCGGCGTCAGCCAGGGGCTGCACCATATCGGAAAAAAGGTCTTTACCTGCATCCGCCAGCCCTCCCAGGGGCCGACCTTCGGCATCAAGGGTGGGGCGGCCGGCGGCGGGTATGCGCAGATCGTGCCGATGGAGGACTTTAACCTGCACTTGACCGGCGACATCCACGCGGTGGGTGCGGCGCACAACCTGCTGGCAGCGGCGGTAGACAACCGGCTGGCGAAGGAGTCGCGCTGGAGCACGAATTTTCTCGCCAGGTCGCTGTGCCCCAAGGACACCTACACCCCCTCTCAGCGCAAGCGGTTGGAGAAACTGGGCATCCAGTCCGAGCAGCCCTCCGACTTGAGCGACGCGGACAAGGAACGCTTCTTCCGGCTGGACATTGACCCCTACGCCATCCAGTGGCGGCGGGTGGTGGACGTGAGTGACGCGGCACTGCGCAACATCATCATCGGCCTGGGCACGGTCAACGACGGTGTGCCGCGCCAGTCGGGCTACGACATCACGGTGGCGTCGGAGATCATGGCGGCGCTGGCGCTGTGCAGCAATCTAACCGACCTGCGGGAGCGCATGGGCCGCATCATCATCGGCACCAACAAGAAGGGGGAACCCATCACGGCCGAGGACCTGAACGTGGCCGGGGCCATGACGGTGTTGCTCAAGGACGCCATCATGCCCAACCTCATGCAGACGCTGGCCGGCAGCCCCGCCTTCGTGCACTGCGGCCCCTTCGCCAACATCGCCCAGGGCAACTCGTCCATCATTGCCGACCGCATCGCGCTGAAACTGATGGGGCCGGATGGCTACGTGGTCACCGAGTCGGGCTTTGGGGCCGACTGCGGGATGGAAAAGTTCTTCGATATCAAGTGCCGCGTGTCGGGGCTGGTCCCCAACTGCGTGATTATCGTGGCCTCCGTCCGCGCCTTAAAAATGCACGGCGGCGGGCCGACGGTGGTGGCCGGCAAGCCACTGGACAAGGCCTATGCGGAGGAGAACCTGGAACTGCTGGAGAAGGGCTTGCCCAACCTGGTGCAGCACGTGGAAAACGCCCGCAAGTTCGGCATCCCGGTCGTCGTGGCCGTCAACCGCTTCACCAGCGATACCGACGCCGAGGTCGAACTGGTCCGCCAGCGTGCCTTAGGTGCCGGTGCTGAGGACGCGGTCCCCAGCGAGGTGTGGGCCAAAGGTGGTGAGGGTGGCGCGGCGCTGGCCGAGGCGGTGGTCAAGGCTTGCGAGAAGCCCAGCCAGTTCAAGTTCCTCTACCCCGACAATCTGTCCATCAAGGAGAAGATCGAGACGGTGGCGCGGGAGATCTATCGGGCGGGGCAAGTGTCGTACACGGCTGAGGCGGAGGCCAAGATCAAGCTGTTCACCAAGTTGGGACTCTCTCACCTGCCGCTGTGCATGGCCAAGACCCACCTGTCGTTCACGCACGACCCGGCCATCAAGGGAGCGCCGCGCGAGTGGACGCTGCCCATCACCGACGTACGCGCGAGCGCCGGCGCTGGCTTCCTCTTCCCGCTGTGCGGCACCATGCGTACCATGCCCGGTCTGCCCACCCGCCCGGTCTACATGGACATTGACGTTGATCTGGAGACCGGCAAGGTAACGGGGCTGTCTTAGCGAATGCGGAATGCGGATTTCGGATTGCGGAATTCCGCAATCCGAAATCCCAAATCCGCAATCAAATGGAGGTGACAGTGTGGAGAAAGTGACGTTGGATGTACCTGCCCTGTGGGCCGACCATCACGTCCTGAAGGTGCGGGCGGCCTTGACCAGCCTACAGGGGGTGGAGGACGTTTTCGCCAGTGCGGCCTGGAAGCAGGTGCTGGTCAAGTACGATGAGACGAAGACAGACCGCGGCGCGATCGAGCAGGCCTTGGCCGAGGCTGGCTACCGGGTGGGCGAAGGGGGGACCCCCATGTTGGTGGAGCCTAGCGAGTTGCGCCGGGACCCGCGCTGGGCGGTGCTGGGGGTACGGGTGACCCAGACCAACGAGTCCGACAACCGCTTGTCGGGTGAGTTCAGACGGTACTAGCGGAATGCCACCTTCCCGAAAGCTGGGAGCTTTCGGGAAGGTTCTTGCGGAATGCGTGATTGCGTTCGTGAGTACACCGCC
>DATKWP010000097.1:0-7170 GCA_035529535.1 Anaerolineae bacterium
GCAACTGGACGAATTGCGCGAGGACCTCCACCGCCACGTGATGCACTGCTACGCCGAGGCCGGACGGCGGGCGGAGGCTCTGGCCCAGTACCGCCGTTGCCAGGAGATCCTCGAACGGGAGTTGAGCATCGAACCGTCGCCTGAGACCCAGGCGCTGTACGCGCACATCGCCGGGAAGAAACCGGACTGAGACGAGTACCACCGCGGATAGTGCACATCCGCTTGCGAAGGTTGCAGGGGCACTTGTCTTCGCAAGGGTCTGATTGGTAAGAGGCTGCCGCCGAGCAGCCTCTTTCGTTTCTACGTGCGTTCAGAGGTTCGTTCAGAGACCTGTGGTATCCTTAGGCTGAATCTGATGCAGGAACAAGGAGGATCCCATGGACAACAGACGCGGAAAGTTGACACTGATGCTGACGGCCGTGGTGCTGCTCGTGGTACTGGCTGTCGGTGCTGTAGCCCCCAACAGCGCTGGCGCAGCGCAGGTCGGGGACGGGCTGCACGGCCTGTGGGCGGACCCGCATGCCGGCGGCGGTAGCGACGGGGGGTAGATGATGCCCACACGCACGATTGATGAGTTGATGTGGACGGCTCTCACCAACACGACCTTCCGCGAGCACTTGCTGAACGGCCAGCGCCGCGAGGTACTGGCTACAGTGAACCTCACGGAGGCCGAGCGACAGGCAGTGCTGGCAGTGAAAGCCGAGACGCTGGAGACTTTCGCCAAGGCACTTTGCCAGGTGGGACCATCAGGAGTTTGAGCCAACGGGTTCGACATCGGTGAAAAACAACAGGGCCTGTGAAACACAGCAGAACACGACGCTCGCCTGGCCACACATGCAAGGGATGCAAGGGATGTACTCATCCCCCCCATCCGCATCCTCACCTGCCGTTCCTGGAGCAGGACGGATCTCGATGAGCGGCAGGGCCACATCCCTGACCCAGACGGATGTACTCATCCGCGCCCTGTTCTCCCTGGAAGAGCCCTGGCGGAGCAGGTTCCTGGACCTGGTGGCCAACCTGGCGACGAACTCGACCTGGGATGGGCGACCGCCGACGCGGGAAGAGGTGACGGCCTGGCTGAGCGCTGACATGGACCTGTGCCGGGAAGTCAAACTGCTCCTGGACGCCTGGTTGAGGCCAAAGCCGGCTGGAAGCCAGGACCCTAATATGCCCCATTCCCCCGCAGGACCTGGGGAGCCGTGCGCAGCAGGATCTTAAAGTCCAGCCACAGCGACCAGTTCTCGATGTAGTAGAGGTCCAGCAGTACCATCTCGTCGAAACTGAGCAGGCTGCGGCCGCTGACCTGCCACATGCCGGTCAACCCTGGGCGCACCTCCAGCCGTTTCTTGTGCCATTCCAGGTACAGGGCCACCTCGTCCGGGAGAGGTGGACGCGGACCGATCAGGCTCATTTCTCCGCGTAACACGTTCCACAGTTGCGGCAGTTCGTCGAGGCTGGCACGCCGCAGCAGGCGGCCCATGCGCGTCAGGCGTGGGTCGTTGTGGATCTTGAATATCGGCCCATCCGTCTGGTCCAGGTGCCGTACCCGCTCCAACTCCGCCTCGGCCCCCTGGCGCATCGAGCGAAACTTGTGCATCACGAACGGCTTCCCACCTGCTCCTATCCGGGTCTGATGGAAGAAGACCGGGCCGGGCGAGTCCAGCCGGATGCCAAGGCCGATCAGCGCAATCAGCGGCGCGCCCACCACCAGCCCCACCGCCGCCCCCACCACGTCCATGGCCCGTTTGGCCAGCAAGGCCCCTCGCTCAAAACGGACCTCCCGCACGCCGATCAATGGCACCCCACCCAGGTCGTCCACGTTGACCTGGCTGAGGCTCATCTGGAAGAGGTCCGGGACGACGCGGGCGTTCACGTGCCGCCGCTGGCATTCGCGCACGATGCTCATGATCTTGCGGTGGCACGTCCACGGTAGCGTGATGATCACCTCGTCTACCGCCTCTTCCTCGACCAGGCGGGGCAGGTTGTCCACCGCGCCCAGCGCTCTGAAGCGGCCGATGTCGGTCTGTCCCTTCTGAGCGTCGTCGTCCACGAACCCGACGATCTTGTACCCCAACTCAGGCCGGGCCACGATCGTGCGCATCACCGTACGCCCCACCTCGCCAGCCCCCACGATCATCACCTTGGAGACGCCGAGGCCCCGCGTGCGCAGCCAACCCACCACCGCCTTCTGCACCATGCGGGCGACCGCCAGCAGCAGGATGGCCACCATCCCCGCCTCGATCAGCAACAGGCGCGAATAGTTCAGCGGCTGGAGCACGAAGGTGACGGCCAGGATCACCACCACCGATTTCGCCGTCGCATTGATGATGCGGTAGACCTGGTCCAGCCACGCACACCTGCGCCAGTTCTGGTAGACCCGGTCTATCACAAAGGCCAGCAGCATCAACACGACGAACAGCAGGGCAAAGGGAACGTACGCTGACGGTGGGTGATAGTAACTGATGTCACGGAACCACTGCAGTTCGTAGCGCACCCAGTAGCCCACGAACGTGCTGGCGCCGATCAACACCACGTCTGAAATGATGACCCACCAGGGGGCCCAGCGCTGTCCTTTCACCTTCCCTCCCCTCCGGCTTGTCCCGGCAAGCCCCCCACGCCTGCGGATGTGCCCGGCAAGCCCCCCACGCCAGTGGGGGGTCCACCGGTGTACTCACCGGCGACTGCCTGCCCACGCGCCTGGCCCAGCCGTGACCCTACCCCCGCCTACGACGGGGGCTTCGCACAGTGCCCGCCAATAGACGCGCGCCGTCTCCTGCGCCGCGCGCGGCCACGAGAACTGCCCGGCGTGAGCCAGGCCCCGCTCCCGCAACTCGTGTCGCAGTGGCTCATCCACCAGCAGCCGGTGCAGCCCAGCCGCCAGCGCCTCCACGTCGTACGGATCCACCATCAAGGCCGCCTCTCCGGCCGCCTCGGGCAACGAGGACACGTTCGAGGTCAAGACGGGCGTGCCGCAGGCCTGCGCTTCCAGCACCGGCAACCCGAACCCTTCGTATATGGAAGGGTAGGCCAGCACCGTCGCCGCGTTGTACCACAGGGGCAACTCGTCGCTCGCCACGTACCCCGGAAACGTCACTTGCTCGCCCAGGCCCAGAGCCTCAACCCTGGCGAACAATTCATCGTACAGCCAGCCCTTCCCGCCAGCCAGCACCAGCCTGGCCCCGATGTGCCTATCCGCGCCAGCGCGGATGCGCGCAAACGCCTCCACCAGGCGCACCAGGTTCTTGCGCGGTTCCAGGGTGCCCACGAACAGCACGAACCGCTCCGGCAATCCCCGCCGCTGGCGGAAGGCAGCCACCTCCCCGGCCGGCAACGGGCGAAACATCGGGTCCACCCCGTGATAGACCACGTCTATCCGTTCCGCCGGGACTCCCAGCAGCCGGGTGACTTCGCTGGCAGTCTCGGCTGAGACAGCGATCAGCCGCCGGGCACGCCGCGCCGACAGGCGCGTCAGCACGGCCAGGTAGAGCCGGTTGGCAGGCCGGAACAGCGCAGGGAATCGCAGAAAACTCAGGTCGTGGATCGTCACTACCGCCGGGCAGGAAGCCAGCACCGGCCCCACGAAGGCAGGCCCGTGCACCAGGTCCGCCCCGATCCGGCGCAGTACCCACGGCTGCGCCACCTGCTCCCACACCACCCGCACCGTGGCCCGGCTCGTCGGCCAGCGCGAGCGGAGCACCGGGAGTCGAGGGATGTACTCACGGATGTACTCATCCGCCTCATCCGCCTCATCCCCCCCATCCGCGACGTCGGGAGGAAGCACACCCTCGCCCAACAAGACGGTATACCGCAACCGGGTGTACGTGTCGGTGTACCCACCCGATGTACCCCCATCGGCACCCGCCTCATCCGCCTCATCCGCACCCCTTTGCCCCAGGTAACGCAGCAGATGATGAATGTACTGGTGCACACCCGCACTACGATACCAGGCCCGGCCTGAGAGGAGATGCGCGTTGATGGCTACGTGAAAAGGGATGTCACGGATGTACTCATCCGCCTCATCGGCCCCGTCCGCACGGTCCCTTACAGTACCCTCGATGTACTCATCCGCCATAGCACAGCGATTGCGATTATAGCACACTGGGCCGTTCCAGGCCAATCGAAAGCCCAAACCGGATGTACTCACGGATGTAGCGGACGGGGGTACGTCCGTCATCCGCCTCATCCGCCGCCCATACATGATACGTGGTTTCTCTCCCAAAAGACTGGAAACCCTTGCGAAGGTGTGCGAACTGGGTTCGCCTGAACCTTCGCAAGGGTGGCGGTTGGCCGATTTGTTGATTCGCGATTTATGGGTAGAATACGACCACTCTGATTTGCATAATGGAGAATCCCATGAAAGACACGATCACCCGAGACGAAGCGTGGAGCCTGATTGAGGAGTATGGCAGTAGCGAGAATCACGTCCGCCACATGCTGGCCGTCGAGGCCGCTATGCGCGCCTACGCGCGCCGCTTGGGGCAGGACGAAGCGCTGTGGGGGGCGGTGGGGTTGGTGCACGATTTTGACTACGATCAATTCCCCGACGAGCATCCGTATTCCGGCGGGCGCATCCTGCGCGAGAAAGGCTATGCCGACCCCCTGGCCAACACGATCCTGGCGCACGGGAACACCGGCGTGCCCCGCGACACGCCACTGGCCAAGGCCTTGCACGCCGTGGACGAACTGACCGGCTTCCTGGTCGCCGTCACGCTCGTGCGCCCGTCCAAAGACATTCGGGAGGTAGAGGTCAAGTCGGTGCGCAAAAAGTGGAAGGACCGGGCCTTCGCCGCGGCGGTCAACCGGGAAGAGATCGAGCAGGCCGCCGCTGCGCTGGGCGTTGACCTGCAAGAGCACATCGGCATCGTACTGGAGGCGATGCAGGGGGTGGCCGGGGACATCGGGCTGGACGGCCGGCTGGCGAAGCCGCCGAATGGTCCGCAGCCGCCGAATTCATCAGGCTGAGGCGGGGCGTCCATATCATCCGCTGAAGCCCTGGAGGATAGCACGATGGGCAGCGGAGTCCCAAAGGAGGCCCGGCTTCAGCCGGGAAACCCCCGCTGAAGCGGGGCGTCCGTACTATACAGAGCGGCCAGGAGCAGACCAGGGGGGCAGCCTGATCCACCAATCCTACCGGTGTACCCACCGGCCGTATCACGTGTTCTCCCCGCACCAGGTACCACCTGCACAACCTCCTAGAACAGGTGGAACGCCGCGATGATCGGCGCGAACAGCGACGACACCAACGACATCACGGTGATCAAGGTGTTCAGGGAAGGGCCGGCGGTGTCCTTGAACGGATCGCCGACGGTGTCGCCTACGACACTGGCCTTGTGCGCGTCGGAACCAGGGCCACCGAACTCCCCCGACTCGATGTACTTTTTGGCGTTGTCCCACAGGCCACCGGCGTTCGCCATGAACAGGGCAAAGATCACGCCGGTAAAGATGCTCCCGCCGAGAAAGCCCCCCAGCGCGTTGGGCCCCAGCAGAAAGCCCACCAGCAGCGGGAAGATCACGGCCAGAAAGGCGGGCAAGATGAGTGACGTCAACGCCCCCTGCGCGGCCAGGCCAACGCAGGAAGCATAGTCGGGCTTTTCGAGGCCCGCCAGGATGCCGGGCCGCTGGCGGAACTGGCGGCGGATCTCGTCAATCATCTTGAAGGCGTTGCGCGTCACGGCCAACATGGTCAGCGCGCTAAAGAGGGGCGGGGTCATGGCACCCAGCAGCACGCCGGCGATGACCTTGGGATCGAGCAGGCTGATGTTGATCGGGAAGCCACGCCTGGAGACCACTTCTGCATAAGCGGCGAAGAGAGCGAGCACGGTGAGCGCCGCCGCGCTGATGGCAAAGCCCTTGGTGATGGCCTTGGCGGTGTTACCGGCCGCGTCGAGCACGTCGGCGGTGTCCACCACCTCCTGGGACATCCCAGCCATTTCGGCGATGCCGCGCGCGTTGTCCACGATGGGGCCGTAGGCGTCGGCGGAGACGATCATGCCGCTGATGGCCAGCATCCCCACCGCGCTGATGCCCACGCCGTAGACGCCGCTCATCCCGTAGGCACTGGCGACGTAGTAGGCGGCCAGCGAGGCGGCCACGATGCCGACGATGGACGGCACGATGCTGATCAGGCCGTAACTGAAGCCGGTGATGATGGTGAGGGCGGCGCCGGAGCCGGAGACTCTGGCCGTCTCCAGCAGGGGTGGCTTGTCGTCAGAGGTAAAGTAATCGGACGTGAAGCCGATGATGACACCCGCGATCAGGCCGGCCAGCGTGGCCCACAGCACGCCCAGGTTATAGTTACCGAACAGGACGAGCGCCACGACCATGGCGGCAAAGACCAGGCAGGTGACGATCGTGCCCCGGTTGAGCGCCGCACCGGGCTTGCCTTTGGCGCCCACGTGCACGAACTGGAAGCCGATCAGCGAAGCAAAGATGCCCAAGGTGCACAGGATCAAGGGGAAGACGATGTAGCGGGCTCGTTGGCCGGCCGTCAGGGAGATGCCCAGCAGCATCACGGCCACGGCGCTGGCCACGTAACTATCGAAGATGTCCGCCCCCATGCCGGCCACGTCGCCGACGTTGTCGCCCACGTTGTCGGCGATAGTGGCCGGGTTGCGGGGATCGTCCTCGGGAATGCCGGCCTCCACCTTGCCGACCAGGTCGGCGCCCACGTCCGCGGCCTTGGTGTAGATGCCGCCGCCCACGCGGGCGAACAGCGCCTGCGTCGAGGCGCCCATGCCGAAGGTCAGCATGGTGGTGGTGATCTCAACGAACTTGTGCTGCGTATCGGTGCCCGCGTGCACCAGGTCGAAGCCCAGGAACTTCAGTCCGTTGGCCATGTGTTCGGGGGAGTAGATGAGCTTGTCGAGAATCAGGTACCAGGCGCAGATGTCGATCAGCGCCAGGCCCACGACCACCAGGCCCATCACCGAGCCGGCGCGGAACGCGACCTTCAGGCCGCGGTCGAGCGACACGCTGGCGGCCTGGGCGGTGCGGTGATGGGGCTGGTCGTCGTAGGGTTCGGCCTGCTCGACATCTGCATGTGGTTCCTCTACCTGTATCTCGGCCATCATCACCTGGTGCAGTGGTTCAGCGGCGCACCGGCAGCACCGATGAGTCTGGAGACGATCACCGTGGTCATGCTGTGCTTCGGGATGGGGGCTTCGAGCCAGG
>DATKWP010000098.1:0-2585 GCA_035529535.1 Anaerolineae bacterium
GGAACGTTCAAGGCCGAGTCTGGCCCGGGCAGCACGGCCTTCCTGTGTTCGGCCAAGTGCACCAACGAGGAGAACTATCTGGTTCAAAAGTGGGCCCGGGCAGTGATCGGCACCAATAACGTAGATCACTGCGCCCGCCTCTGACACGCTCCCACGGTGGCCGGTCTGGCCGCCGCGTTTGGGAGTGGCGCCATGACGAACTCGATCCCCGAGTTCGAGATATACACGAACTGCTTCCTCATCATGGGCTCCAACACGTCCGAGGGGCATCCGCTCATCGCCAGCCGCATCATGAAAGCCAGGGAGGAGCGGGGGGCCAAACTGGTCGTGATTGACCCGCGTGAGACCCAGATGGCCCGCCTGGCGGACCTCTACGTGCCCTTCCGCCCGGGCAGCGACGTCGCCGTGCTCAACGGGCTGATGAACGTCATCATCAGCGAAGGGCTGCAAGACCAGGCCTACGTCGCTGCGCGTACCGAGGGGTACGAGGGGATGAAGGCGGTGGTGGAGCAGTACACGCCGGAGCGCGTCGAGGAGATCAGCGGCATCCCAGCCGACAAACTGCGCGAGGCGGCGCGCATGTACGCGACGAACAAGCCTTCCGCCATCGTCTACGCCATGGGCATCACGCAACACACGACCGGCGTGGACAACGTCAAGAGTTGTGCCAATCTGGCCATGCTGACGGGCAACGTGGGCGTGGCCGGCGGCGGCGTCAACCCCCTGCGTGGGCAGAACAACGTCCAGGGGGCGTGCGACATGGGCGGCCTGCCGAACGTCTACCCCGGCTACCAGCCGGTCACCTCGCAGGACGCCCACGACAAGTTCGAGAAGGCCTGGGGCAGCACGTCCGACATGAAGGTTGGCCTGACGGTGACAGAGGTCGTCAGCGCGGCCGGTGAGGGCACAGTGCGCGGGCTGTTCATCATGGGTGAGAACCCCATGGTCGCCGACCCCGACCTCAACCACGCCCGCCACTGCCTGGAACAGGCCGAGTTCCTGGTGGTGCAGGACATCTTCCTCTCCGAGACGGCGGAATTGGCGCACGTGGTGCTGCCGGGCGCCTCGTTCGCCGAGAAAGATGGCACCTTCACCGGCACCGACCGGCGTGTTCAGCGGGTGCGGAAAGCGATTGATCCCCCAGGTGATGCCAAGGCCGACTGGGAGATCATCTGCGAGTTGGCCAGGTGCATGGGGGCCAAGGGCTTTGACTTCGCGTCGCCCAAGGATGTGATGGCAGAAGTGGCTCAACTGACGCCCAGTTACGGCGGCGTGACTTACGAACGGTTGGAAGAACTGGGCTTCCTGCAATGGCCCTGCCCCACGCCAGACCATCCCGGCACACCCTACCTGCACAAGAACAAGTTCTCGCGTGGCCAGGGTCTCTTCCACGCCATCGAGTTCAAGGAGCCGGCCGAACTGCCCGACGAAGAGTACCCCTTCACCCTGACGACGGGCCGGCTGATGTTCCACTGGCATACGGGCACGATGACGCGCCGCTCGGAGAAACTGGAGCAGGAGGTGCCGGAGGCCTACGTCGAGATACATCCCGACGACGCTGCACGCATCGGGCTGAACGGCGGGAAGCGGGTGCGGGTGGCCAGCCGGCGTGGGGAGATCGAACTGGGTGTGCGGGTTACCTCGCGCATCAAGCCCGGCATCGTCTTCATCCCCTTCCACTTTGCTGAGGCTGCGGCCAACACACTCACCAACGCCGCCGTTGATCCGGTCGCCAAGATTCCCGAGTACAAGGTCTGCGCGGTTAAGATCGAACCAGCCGACCTAAATCAATCCAAATCTATTTAAGGAGGATATACAGCCATGTCATTCAAGTCACCCAAGGATACGGTCGCTACTGTCGAGGGCATTGGTTGCACCAAGGCCAACCTGTCGTGGGACAAGTTGCTCGTCCTGGGCTTCCTGGCCGGCGCCTTCATCGCCTTCGGCGGTTTCCTGGCCATCATCGTCGGCAAGGGCGTCAACACCGAGACGCTCGGCGTCGGCATCAGCAAGCTCCTCTTCGGCGGCGTCTTCCCGGTCGGCCTGATGTTGGTCGTGATTGCCGGGGCGGAGCTGTTCACCGGCAACACCGCCTGCGTCATCCCCGCCGTGCTGTCGGGCAAGGCGCGCTGGAGTGGGCTGGCCCGCAACTGGGTGCTGGCCTACGTCGGTAACCTGGTGGGCTCCATCTTCGTGGCCTTCTTCCTGGCCTACCTGACCGGCATCTTTGCCAAGGAGCCCTATCTGAAGGCGGTACAGGACATCGCGACAGGCAAAGTGACCCAGGGGTTCCTGCCGTTGTTCCTCAAGGGCATCGGCTGCAACTGGCTGGTGTGCCTGGCAGTGTGGATGGGCATTTCGTCGGACGACATCAACGGCAAGATCTGGGGTATCTGGTGGCCCATCATGGCCTTCGTCACGCTCGGCCTGGAGCACAGTATCGCCAACATGTTCTTCATCCCATTGGGCATCTTCTACGGTGCGCAGGTGACGTGGGGGCAGTTCTTCATCACGAACCTGGTGCCGGTGACGCTGGGGAACATCATCGGCGGTGCCTTCTTCGTCGGCTTCATCTACTGGTGGGT
>DATKWP010000099.1:0-5045 GCA_035529535.1 Anaerolineae bacterium
TGGAGCGTATGCTTCCCCCGGTGCTCCAGCCGACTCTACTATACCACAAATAGCGCCAGAGTTCAAGCGGTACTGCGGTCACCCCCGGTCACGGAAAAGCCGCCGCACGTCTTTGCGGTTAAGATACCACCACGCCAGGGCCAACGCGATCACCGCTTCGACCGCGTTCAGCACCCCCAGGCCGAGGCTGAGCCGGCTGGCCTGCAAACGCGGCCACAGGGCGGCGACGCTGGCCAGCGTCAGCCCGAAATAGGCGCTACACAATGCCAGCGTGAGCCAGCGCGCCCACTCCCGCAGCCGCAGCAGGCCCACTGCGCTGACGAGCAGGACCACTGTCACTCCCAGACTCAGCAACCACCTGGCCAGGTCTGGCATACGCCCTCCCAGAAAGCCGCCGATGGTCACCCACCCCAACGCACGCAGCGCCAGGACCAGCAAAAGCACGCTGCAGAGTAGCAGCCCCAGGGGCCGCTTGGCCGTCGCCACGCTACTGCCCACTCACGTCGTACCCCAGGCGGCGCAGTGCCTGCTCGTCCCGCCGCCACCCCTTGCGCACCTTGACCCACAGGTCGAGGTAGACCGGGCCGCCGGTCATGCGCTCGATCTCCTGCCGCGCGGCCGCGCCAATCTGGCGCAACATCTGGCCCCGCCGCCCAATGAGGATGCCCTTGTGGGATTCCCGTTCGACGAAGACCTTGGCCGCCACGTACACGGCACCGCTCCCCCGTTCCTCGAACGCCTCGACGGCGACGGCGACGGCGTGGGGTACCTCCTCGTGGGTATGGCGTAGCACCTGCTCGCGGATCAACTCGGCGGCGATCTCCCGCTCGGTCTGGTCGGTGACCTGGTCGCCCGGATAATAGCGCGGCCCCTCCGGCAGCGCCCCGACGATCAGGGCGAGCAACTCGTCCAGGTTCACCCCTTGCGTGGCGATGGTCATCATCCACTCGCGATGGTAGGGCACCAGGGCCCAATACGCCTCCGTGTGGGGCTGGACCTTCTCCGGCGGCAACAGGTCCATCTTGTTCAGCACCAGGATGACCGGGGCCTGGGTATGCTGGGGGATCAATTCCGCGATCAGCCGGTCCTCGTCGGTGGGCAGCACTGAGACGTCCGCCACGAACAGCACGACGTCGGCGTCGGGAATGGCGCGGGTGGCGGTGGCGACCATGGCCTGGCCCAGTTTATGGTGGGGCCGGTGGATGCCGGGCGTGTCCACAAAGATCACCTGAACGTCCTGGTGGGTGAGGATGCCCAGGATGCGGCTGCGGGTCGTCTGCGCCTTGGGCGAGACGATGGCCACCTTCTGCCCCACGATCCGGTTCATCAGCGTAGACTTGCCCACGTTGGGCCGGCCGATCACCGCGACGAAGCCGGATTTGTGGCCCTCCGGCGTCTCTTCGAGGCTGTACGACTCTACTTTCATTGATCAACTTCCTGTTCACGCACGAGATAAATTCCCGGCATACTCACCAACGTCACCGCTCCCTTCACCAACACATTCGCCCAGAAGATGGACCACACGGTGGCCACGGGCAACTGCCCGCCAAAGGCCCCCCAGCAAAAGATCAGGCTATCGAGCGGCACGCTGACCACGTTACTGACGAGCACCCGCGCCCACTGGTAACGGCGCGTCACCCGCGTGACCCACACGTGATACACCTCGGTGTCCGCGAATTCGCTGGCGATCTCGGCGACGATGGAGGCGACGACGATGCGCCAGACCGGCGCGAGTACAGCCGCGAACTCTCGCTGCAGCGACCAGGTGGGGTCGGGCGGGAGCCAGGCGGCGAAGGCGAACAGCCCCGCCATCAGCAGGTTGATCACGCCCGCCGCCACGATGACGGCGCGCGCCGCCGCCCGCCCGAGCAACTTGTGCACCAGGTCGCGCAGCGTGAAGGTGAACGGGTAGATGAAGGTGCCCGCGTCTATACTGAACCCGGCCACCAGCGCGATCTTGAGGCTCAGGACGTCGGACAGCATCTGCGCCGCGATGTACGCCGCGACGACGAGCACACCGGAGATGGTGAGAGAAACGATTTTGTTGGAACGGTTCATGCTGGATACTCGATTCTGGCCACTGAACACTCAATATGGCCTACCTGCCTGCATTCATCGTGCGGTCTAACTGTACACCCGCCCCGCCTCTGTGTCAAATGTGGGCTGAGAGGCCCCGCGCCCCCGCCAGGCCACAGTCCGGCAACCCGCAGCGGGATAGCCTGAGCAAATGAAGAGCCAGCCAACAAAAAGGAGCCCGCCCTCACCCACGAGCAGGCTCCTCTGATCTCCTTGTCTCCTTGTCCCCCCGTCCCCCGACTACTTCTCCTTCTCCCGTTCCCGCTGCGCCGCTTCGATGAGCTGCTGGGCCTGGTAGGCCGGCACCTCTTCGTAATGGTCCAGCTTCATCGTAAAGATGCCCCGGCCCTGCGTCAGGCTGCGCAGGTCGGTGGCATACCGCTGCATCTCCGCCAGCGGCGCCAGCGCCGTGATAATGCTCTTACCGGCGGACTGGCCCATCCCCTGCACCCGTGCCCGCTTCGTGTTCAGGTCGCCAATGATGTCGCCGGTGTGCTCCTCCGGCACGGTGACGACGACCTCGTAAATTGGCTCCAGGAGCACTGGCCCGGCCGCCAGCATCACCTTCTTGAACACCTCCCGTCCCGCAACCTGGAAGGCGATGTCCTTAGAGTCCACCGGGTGCTCCTTACCGTCGGTCACCACCGCCCGCACGTCCACCACCGGGTAACCGGCAACCGGCCCCTGCTCAATCACCTGCTTGACACCCTTGTCAATCGAACTCTCGTAGGAGCGGGAGATCGCTCCGCCGAAGACGCCCCACACGTACTCGTAGCCGCTGCCCCGGGGCAGTGGCTCCAGCCGCATGTGGACCTCGGCGAACTGGCCTGCGCCGCCCGTCTGCTTCTTGTGCCGGTACTGGTCGGTCTCGGTGCGGGTGATCGTCTCCAGGAATGGCACCCTGGGGATCGAGGTTTCGACCCCGACACCGAAGCGGTTCTGCATGCGGCGCACGGCGATGTCCACGTGGGACTCTCCCATGCCCTCCAGGATCGTCTGGTGCGTGCTGGGTTCCTGGTGCCAGCGCAGCGTGGGATCCTCCTCGCACATGCGGGTCAGGGTCGGACCCAGTTTGGCCTGGTCGGCCTTGCTCGTGGGATTGGCGGCCACCGCAAAGAGCGGGAGCGGGAAGACCGGGCCGGGCAGGCTCAACGGATGGCCTTTGTCGCACAGCGTATCGCCGGTGAGCGCATGCGTCAACTTGGTCACCGCGCCGATGTCGCCCGTGCGCAGGCGCGGCACCGGGATTTGTTCCTTGCCGCGCATGACGTAGAGTTGGCCCAGCCGTTCCTCCGCCTGGGCCCGGGCGCTGTAGAGACGACTGTCGGACTCTACGATTCCACCATAGACGCGCAAGTAGGTTAGTTTGCCTACGTAGGGATCGGCCATCGTCTTGAAGGCCAACGCTGCCAATGGTGCCAGTTCGTTGGGTTCGATCTGCTCTTCACCCACCGCCCCCTGGGCCGTGACCGGTCCCCGGTCAACGGGGGAGGGAGCGTACGCGACCAGCGCATCCAGTAGGGGCAACGTGCCCAGGTTCGCCGTGGCCGCCATCACCAGGACGGGGACGACCGCCCGCTGGAGGACCGCCGCTCGCAGGCCCCGTTGGATTTCCTCGCCGGTCAGTTCCTCCCCTTCCAGGTATTTCATGATCAATTCGTCGTCCGCCTCGGCCGCGGCCTCGATCAACGCGACGCGGGCCTCCTCCGCCTGGCTGGCCAGGTCGGCCGGGATCTCGGCGGCCTTCCCCTCCGGCCCCAGTAGCGCCTGCATCTTCACCAGGTCCACCACGCCTGCCAGGTTCCCCTCGGCACCGACGGGGAGTTGCACGAGGACGAACTCCTGGCCAAAGGTCTCCCGCAGCGCGTTCAGTGTGCGGTCCAGGTTGGCACTCTCCCGGTTCATCTTGTTGACCACTACCATCCGAGGCAGCCCTTGCTCCTCGGCATAGTTCCACACCAACTCCGTCCCGACCTCGACGCCGGACACGGCATCCACCACCATCAGCGCCAGGTCGGCCACCCGCACCGCGCTCTTGACCTCGCCGACAAAATCGGTATAGCCAGGGGTGTCCAGCACGTTGATCTTGCAACCCTGCCACTCGATGGGCAGCAGGGCCAGGCTGAGCGAGATGTGGCGACGGATCTCCTCCTCGTCAAAGTCGGAGACGGTGGTGCCATCCTCGACCCGCCCCAGGCGGTTGGTGGCACCGCTGGCAAAGAGCAGCGCCTCTCCCAGCGAGGTCTTGCCCGCGTTCCCGTGGCCAAGCAGGACGACGTTGCGCAGTTGTCCTGTAGCATAGTCTTTCATCGAACCAGAACCTCCTTACATGCTCGCGATTTATCGCTTCATTCTACCCTGACTCATCCCTTTGTGCAAGTCCCCGCGCCGCCGCCGCCCGTTGTGGCTGCGGCGACCACTCGCACCGTGGGCGCGTGAGTGACTGCGAGCCGATCGCCCCGACCAGCCAGAATGTTGGCAGGGCGACGAGCGGATGGCCAGCACTTGATGAGAAGCGTTATCTGTATACCGGTTACAGCGACTTTCTCCTCCCCTTCTTGGAATCTCGTGCGTACCGGTCTGATCCCCGTCCCCTTCACCTGGCACTTCGCACAAGCATCCCGGCGACGCGAAGGCCCCAGACTGTTCTGCGACAGAATCACGGTCAGCACGTTCCGTCACAGCGCCGTTTGTTGTGGGAGATTCGTTCGCACGCGCGCCTCGCATCTGCACGCCAGGGCATCTCCACAGGTTGTTCGTGAAACTGCCGTCATTGGGCCATAGTGCCTCACAAGGATGGGCTGATGGCGGCGCCAAGCGTTGATCTGCCAGCGAGGTTGTGCTATACTGAGTGTGCACTGGCCTCGCGTCCCAATTCAAGTCCGAGGTAGAGAAGTGCAGTGGGCCGCCTTATCACAGAGAGTACGCTGCATTCGCAGCGATTCAAAGGATGACCACAGTGTCAGATG
>DATKWP010000100.1:0-18216 GCA_035529535.1 Anaerolineae bacterium
GGATCGGGACCGCAAGGCGGTGACGTATCCCAGGCGTCCCTGGGTACCGCGTTCACCTACCAGGGCCGGCTGACCGACGGCGGCAGCCCGGCCAACGGCAGCTACGATTTCCGCTTCATCCTGTATGACGACGCGGTTGGCGGCTCCCAGGTGGGCGGCATCGTCACCGTGGATGACCAGACCGTGACCGAGGGCCTGTTCACCGTGCTGCTGGACTTTGGCAGCAGCGCCTTCACCGGCGACGCCCGCTACTTGGAGGTCGCCGTGCGGCCGGGAGCCAGCACTGGCGACTACTCCACCCTCAGCCCGCGCCAGGCCCTCACCCCGGCCCCCTACGCCCTGAATGCCGACCTGCTGGATGGGCAGCACGCCAGCGCTTTCTGGAAGCTCACCGGCAACAGCGGCACCACCCCCGGCACCCACTTCCTGGGCACGGCCGACAACCAGGCCCTGGAGCTCAAGGTCAACGGTGCCCGCGCCCTGCGCCTGGAGCCCCACGCCACCAGCCCTAACGTCATCGGCGGGTACAGCGGCAACAGCGTGACCGGCGGGGTATACGGCGCGACCATCGCTGGCGGCGGGGAAAGCGGCTACACCAACCGCGTAACCGATGACTATGGCACGGTGGGGGGCGGATACAACAATCAGGCAGGCGGCAACAGCGCCACCGTCGGCGGGGGCATTAGCAATAACGCCAGCAGCGACTATGCCACCGTCGGCGGGGGCAGTAACAACACCGCTTACACTTACGCCACCGTCGGCGGAGGTTATGGCAACTACGCCACTGGTGACAGCGCCACTGTGCCAGGCGGACGCCACGCAAGAGCCGATCACTACGGCCAGATGGCCTATGCCAGCGGAAGGTTTGCCGAGACCGGCGACGCCCAGAGCTCGCTGTATGTCATGCGCAGGCGGACAACCAGCGATGGAGTCTGGGAGAGCCTGTACCTTGACGGCTACGACGACCGGCTTACCTTGTACAACGACCGTGCGCTGACCTTCGAGATCCTGATCATCGGCCGCAGCGAAGGTGATGAGTCGGCCGGGTACCTCATCCAGGGGGTCATCGAGAACGACATGTGGGTCACCGGGTTGGTCGGCACCCTCACAGTGACGACGCTCGGTGAGGATGATGCCACCTGGGATGTCCGCGTCCGGGCGGACAACACGAACGACGCACTGGACGTTCAGGTGCTGGGCAACGGCGAGACCATCCGCTGGGTCGCCACGGTGCGCACAGCAGAAGTGGCCTGGTAGGGAGGAGGTGACGCGATGGACGGTAGAGGAAGGCCGATCATGCTAGCCGCCGCGGTCGTGCTGCTCCTGGTTGCTGCGGCCACCCTGGTGCGGCCCCATGCCGTTGCCCAATCTGGCTACACCCTCACTTGGTGGACGGTGGACGGCGGCGGTGGCACTTTCAGCACCGGCGGCGTCTACACCCTGGGCGGGACCATCGGTCAGCCGGACGCCGGGCAGCTCACCGGCGGCACGTATACCCTGGGCGGCGGCTTCTGGGGCGGCGGCGCAGCGGCGATACACTACGATCTCTACCTGCCGCTGGTCGTGCGTCAGTACCCGTAGGGGGCGGGGGAGCAGAGGTGTAACGGAACACGCGATGCGCAGCACGAAACACGCAGCACGTAGCACACAAGGAGGTGCACAATGAGCGGACAACGGATGCTCATCGGGGTACTGATCGTGGGCTTGCTGCTGGCCCTGGCGGTCAGCCCAGTCTCACACTCCGCCCAATCCACTACCCCGGCCGGCCCGGGCGCAGTCCACCTGACCGCCGACCAGGCCGCCGCCGTGGCGATAAACGACCTGCAAGCCACCCCCGACGGCTACCGCCTGCGCCACCCGCGCCACACGGCCATCTTCGCGCCTGAAGGAGTGCAGTTCGCACCCCGAGGTGGTGAACTGGAATGGGCCTGGCGGCTGACGTTCGTGGGAGCCGGCGATACACCTTTGGCCGGCGTGGCCGTCGGCCCTGTGCCGCCGACGCGCCAGGCCCAGGGCGTAACCTACCCGCGCGGGGGGCTGGTGGAGCAGTACCTGGCCCGGAAGGGCAGCCTGGAGCAACAGTTCGTCATGCCCCGGCCGCTGTCGCTGGACGGGGCCGACCTGGTGATCGTCGGTGCGGTGGCATGCGCTGGTGCGTTCGAAGAGACGGCGGACGGCTGGCTCTGGCGCACCTCGGAGAGCGGCGTGCACCTGGGCCACGTGCGCGTCTACGACGCCCGGGGCACGCTCCTGCCCGCGACGATGGCGGTGACGGCGGAGGCGACCCGCATCGTGGTGAACGGGGTAGCGCTGGCCCGGGCGGCCTACCCGCTGACGATTGACCCTGAGATCGGCGCCAACGACTTTCGCATCAGCTTCATGGGCCACGACACCCAGTTCGACGCCGACAACCCGGCGGTGGCCTATAACCCCCTGTGGGAGGAGTACCTGGTGGTCTGGTCGGGCGACCACAACACCCGCTCGCTGGTAGACGGCGAGAATGAGATCTTCGGCCAGTTTGTGGACGCGGTGACGGGGGCCAGGGTCAGCTCGGTTTGGCGCGTCAGCGACGTGGGGCCAGACGGGAACCCCAACTACGACGCCTTCTCCCCGGCCGTGGCCTACAACAGCACGGCCCACGAGTACCTGGTAGTGTGGTATGGGGACAACGACTGGGCCCCGCTGGTGGACAATGAGTACGAGATCTTCGGCCGGCGGCTGTCCATCAACGGAAACCCGCGCGGCTCGAGTTTCCGCATCAGCAGCATGGGGCCGGACGGAAACGCAAACTATAGCGCCTACGCCCCGGCGGTGGCCTACAACAGCACAGCCAACGAATACCTGGTGGCCTGGTACGGCGATGACAACACCGTCCCGCTGATAGACGGCGAGTACGAGATCTTTATCCAGCGGCTGGACGCCGACGGCAACCAGATCGGCACGGACGACTTTCGCATCAGCAGCATGGGGCCGGACGGGAATCCGAACTATGCTGCCACCTCCCCGGCGGTGGCCTACAACAGCCAGGACAACGAGTACCTGGTGGCCTGGTCGGGCGACGACAACACCGCCCCCCTGGTGCTGGGCGAGTACGAAATCTTTGGCCAGCGGGTGGACGGGGCCACGGGAGCCGAGATCGGCGGCGACTTTCGCATCAGCGATATGGGGCCCGACGGGAACGCCGCCTTCGACGCCTACTTCCCGGCGATAGCCTACAACAGTACGGAGGACGAGTGCCTGGTGGTGTGGTGGGGCGACGACAACATCGCCCCCCTGGTGGACGAAGAGTACGAAATCTTCGGCCAGCGGGTGGACGGGGCCACAGGAGCCGAGATCGGCAGCGACTTGCGCCTGAGCGACATGGGGCCGGATGCGGACCCCGGGTACGTTGCCTTCGACCCGGCGGTGGCCTACAACAGCACGGGCAACGAGTACCTGGTGGTGTGGTGGGGCGACGACGACACCGCCCCCCTGGTGCTGGGCGAGTACGAAGTCTTTGGCCAGCGGGTGGACGGGGCCAGCGGGGCGGAGATCGGCGCGAACGATTTCCGCCTGAGTGACATGGGGCTGGACGGGAACGCCGCCTTCGATGCTTACTTGCCGGCGATAGCCCACGGCAGCGCGGAGGACGAGTACCTGGTGGTGTGGTATGGCGACGATAACACCCCTCCGCTGGTGGACGAAGAGTTCGAGGTCTTCGGCCAGCAGGTGAACGGAGCCACGGGCGCCGAGATCGGCACCAACGACCTTCGTCTGAGCCACATGGGTAGCGACGTGCTCTACGACGCCTTTGACCCGGCGGTGGCCTACAACAGTACGGACGACGAGTACCTGGTAGTGTGGCAGGGCGAGGACAACACCGTCCCCCTGGTGAACGGCGAGTACGAGGTCTTTGGTCAGCGAGTGAACGCTGTCACCGGGGCCGAGGTCGGCGGCCACTTGCGCCTGAGCGACATGGGGCCGGATGGCGATACCGGTTATGGCGCTCAAGACCCGGCGGTGGCCTACAGCAGCACGGAGAACGAGTACCTGGTGATATGGGCGGGCGACGACAACGCCGGCACGCTGGTGAATGGCGAGTACGAGATCTACGGCCAACGTGTGGATGCGACCGCAGGGACCCAGATCGGCGGAGACGTGCGCCTGAGCGACATGGGGCCGGATGGGAATGCGGCCTACGCTGCCTATGCCCCGGCGGTGGCCTACAACCCCACCAACAACGAGTACCTGGTGGTGTGGCGAGGCGACGACGACACCGGCGCATTGGTGGACGAAGAGTTCGAGATCTACGGCCAGCGGCTGAATGCGGCCACCGGGGCCGAACTCACCGCCGACCTGCGCCTGAGCGACATGGGGCCGGACGGGAACGCGAACTACGACGCCTGGGAGCCCGCGGTGGCCTACAACAGTACGAGCAACCAGTACCTGGTGGTCTGGCGCGGCGATGACGACACCGGCGCGTTGGTGGACGAAGAGTTCGAGGTCTATGGCCAGCGGCTGAACGGGGCCAGCGGGGTGCCGCTGGGGGCGAATGATTTTCGCCTGAGCGACATGGGGCCGGACGGCGACGCCGACTATGACGCCTACGAGCCAGCAGTGACCTACAATCCCACGGACCACGAGTACCTGGTGGTCTGGCGCGGCGACGACAACACCGCCCCGCTGGTCGACGGCGAGTACGAGATCTTTGGCCAGCGCGTGGATGGAGCCACGGCGGCCGAGATCGGCCCCGACTTGCGCCTGACCGACGTGGGGCCGGATGGGAACGCGAGTTACGATGCTTTCTCTCCGGCGGTGACCCACAACAGTGTGAACAACGAGTACGTGGTCGTGTGGTATGGCGACGACGACACTACTCCGCTGGTGGATGGCGAGTACGAGATCTTCGGCCAGCGGGTGGACGGGGCCACCGGAGCGGAGATCGGCGACAACGATTTCCGCCTGAGCGATATGGGACCGAACGGGGACACAAGTTACGTCGCTCGCTACCCGGCGGTAGTCTGCAACAGCACGAACGACGAGTACCTGGTGGTGTGGCAGAGCGACGACGACACTCCCCCGCTGGTGGACGACGAGTATGAGATCTTCGGCCAGCGGTTCGCCGCGTACTATCGGCTGTATCTGCCCCTCGTCGTGAGGGCGCACTGATTGTGGGCGTCCATGTACCAGACATAAGGACTCGTGAAAAGCAAAGGGTTGATCGTAGCATATGACTGTACAGGCCGAAAGGAGAACCAAAATGAAACGCAACTTCTACCTGAGCAGTATCGTGGCGGGTGTTGCTTTGCTCGCCCTCATGCACATCGTGAGAGCCCAAGGCCCCGGCCCGCAAAGCGTCACCGATACGCAGGCGGCTGTGCTCGGCACCGGCTTCACCTATCAGGGGCAACTCGCGAGTAGCGGCCACCCCGTCAACGGGGTGTGCGATTTCCGGTTCAGCCTGTGGGACGCAGCAGGGAGCGGCTCGCCGCCGGCGGGCGGCACGCAGATCGGCGGCACGTGGACCGTGACCGACACCAACGTGACGGGCGGCCTATTCACCGTGCGGCTCGACTTTGGCAGCAGTGCCTTCACCGGCGACGCGCGCTATCTCCAGGTCGCCGTGCGCTGCCCGGCGGGGAACGGCAGTTACACGACACTTGCCCCGCGCCAGCCACTCACCGCCGTGCCATACGCGCTCAGCCTGTGGCCAGGGGCGACCATTAGCGGCACAAACGGCCTGACCGTGCAAAGCAATGGGGACAGCGTAGACATTTCTTCGTCGAATGGCGACGGCGTGCATGTAGATTCAGCGCACACACATGGCGTGCGTGTGGACTCGGCCGACATCGGTCTGAGTGTGTACTCGGCGAGGGAGAATGGCGTGAGCATCGGCTCGACGGGCTGGGACGGCGTGCGGGTTGAGGCGGCGGGTTCCGACGGCGTGAGTGTGTCCACGGCAGCCTTCAACGGCGTGAGTGTGTGGTCGGCGGGTGCCGATGGTGTGCGTGTGCAGTCGGCCGGCGAGGATGGGATACACGTCAGTGCGGCAGGCGGTGATGGCGTAGATGCCACGACGACCTCGACCCTGGCTTATGGCGGTTGCTTCGTCAACAGTGCGACCCACGGTGTGGGCCTGTATGCGCGCGGGGGAGACGGAGACGCAGCGGATATCGTGCTCGGCGCGAACGGCATGAGCGAGTGGAACAACGATGGTTACCTGTCCTCGGACCCCTTGTTCGACAGCGATCTGGTGCTGATCGGCTACGACCAGGTTGATATTCATCTGGACCAAGACAACGACCAGTCGAGCCTGTTCCGGGTGCTCGAAGGCGGCAACTTCCCCGTCTTTTGGGTGGACGAATTGGGTAACACGGACGCGATGGGTACCAAGTCAGCAGTTGTCACAACGCCATCGTATGGGCAGCGCAAGCTATATGCGATGGAAAGTCCAGAGGTGTGGTTCGAGGATTTCGGCACGGCGCAACTGACGGACGGCCTCGCCACGGTGACGATCGAGCCGGTCTTTGCGCAGACGGTGAGCCTGAGCGAGTATCACGTCTTCCTCACGCCGCTGGGCGATTGCCCGCTGTACGTCGCCGAGAAGACGCCCGCCGCGTTCACGGTGAAGGCGATGGGCGGGCAAGCCTGCCGTATCACATTCGATTACCGCATAGTCGCCAGGCGGCTGGGCTATGAGAGCGTGCGACTGGAAACGGCGACATCGGCTGAGGCGGGAGGTGAAGAATGAGGCGCGCACACATCATCGGCCTCGTTGCGTTGCTTGTATTACTCGCTTTGAGTTGGCCCGTCGTGGCGCAGATCGGCGATGGGTACGACCTGACGTGGAGTAGCATTGACGGCGGCGGGACGATGTTCAGTACGGGCGGCGGCTATTCGCTGGGCGGGACGATCGGCCAGCCGGATGCCGGCCTGCTGAGCGGGGGCGGTTACACGCTAGGCGGCGGGTTCTGGGGCGGAGGGGGGTTTTATCGTGTCTTCTTGCCGATTGTCTTGCGTTAGCCATCGCCCGCCACAGGCGCAAGGCCAGGAGAGGGTGCCGGCGCTGTCTCCTGCGCTTCCCGAAAGACCACCTCCCCTTCGACGACGTCCACCAGGATCGTATCTCCCGCCACGAATCCTCTGTTCAGGATCGCGTCGGAGAGACGGTCCTCGATCCGGCTCTGGATGACCCGCCGCAGCGGCCTCGCCCCATACTCCTCACTGTATCCCTCGTCGGCCAGCAAGGCCTTGGCCGCTTCCGTGGCTTCCAATCCGATATCGTATTCCACGAGCCGCATGCGCACCTTGCTCAACTCCAGGTCCACGATCTGGGCGATGTCCTCCCGGCTGAGGGCTTGGAATACAACCACGCTATCTACCCGGTTGAGAAACTCGGGGCGGAAGAGGTGTTTCAACTCGTCTAGCAGCTTCTTGCGCATCTCCTCATAGTCACGCTGGGCGTCCGTCGTCTCGTCGTGGCGTGTGGCGAACCCCAGGCGCGTCTGTCGCTTGATCAAATCCGCCCCGATGTTGGAGGTCATGACGATGATCGTATTGCGGAAATCCACCTTGCGTCCCCGGGCGTCGGAGAGTTTGCCTTCCTCCATGATCTGCAGCAACATGTTGAAGGCTTCGGGGTGCGCCTTCTCGATCTCGTCGAAGACGACGATGGAGAACGGGCGGCGGCGGACGGTTTCGGTCAGTTGGCCCGCATCTTCGTAGCCCACGTATCCTGGGGGTGCGCCGACCAGCCGGGCCACCGTGTGCCGCTCCATGAACTCGGACATGTCCAACTGCAATAGCGCGTCTTCGCTGCCGAACATAAACTCAGCCAACGCTTTGGCCAGTTCCGTCTTGCCGACCCCCGTGGGGCCCAGGAAGATGAAGGAGCCGATGGGCCGGTGGGGGTCTTTGAGGCCGGCCCGTGCCCGCCGTACCGCCTTGGCGATCGCCGAGATGGCTTCGTCCTGGCCCACGATGCGCCGGTGCAGCCCCTCTTCCATGTGCAGCAGCCGCTCTGACTCATCGCCGTGCAACTGGGTCAGTGGGATCCCGGTCCACATGGAGACTACTTCTGCGACGTCCTCTGGCCCCACGACGACGCCATTTTCAGTGTCCCAGCCGGTGCGCAGGGCCTCCACCTGCTCCTGTATCTCAATCTCCTCGTCCCGCAGTGTGGCGGCATCCTCGTACCGGCGCTCTTCGATGGCCCTATCCTTGTCCTGTTGAATGACTTTCAGCCTGGCGAACAACTCCCGTATGCTCCTGGCCTGAGGAGCCTTGTACATCCGCACGCGGGAGGCGCTCTCGTCTATCACGTCAATCGCCTTGTCGGGCAGATACCGGTCGGAGATGTAACGCGCCGCAAGCCGGACTGCGGTTTCCAATGCCTCGTCGCTGATACGCAATTGGTGGTGTTGCTCGTAGGCAGGCCGGATGCCACGCAGGATCTGGACCGTCTCTTCTAACGATGGTTCCTCGACAGTGACGGGCTGGAAACGCCTCTCCAGCGCCGCGTCCGATTCGATGTACTTGCGGTATTCTTCCAGCGTGGTCGCGCCGATGCACTGCAGTTCGCCCCGGGCGAGCGCTGGCTTGAGGATGTTGGCGGCGTCCACCGAAGAGCCGGCGGAGCCCGCCCCGACCAGCATGTGGACCTCGTCAATGAACAGGATGCAGCGGCTTTCCTTGAGTTCGGCGATCACTTTCTTGAGGCGTTCCTCAAATTGTCCCCGGTATATCGTCCCGGCGACCAACGAACCCACGTCCAATTGAAGCACACGCTTGTTCAACAACGGCCCAGGCGTCTCACCGGCGACGATGCGCTGCGCCAATCCCTCGACGATGGCCGTTTTGCCTACGCCGGGCTGGCCAATCAGCGCTGGGTTGTTCTTCTTCCGCCGGGCCAGAATCTGGATCACGCGCTCGATCTCCTGCTCCCGCCCGATGACCGGGTCTAGCTTCGATTGTTCGGCCAGGGCCGTCAGGTCAATGGCCAGTTGATCCACCAACCTGGTCTTGGCCCCTTTGCGCCGCTCTTTTCCGGCGTAGACCACTTGGTGCTGCACGACCCGGTCGGTGTAACGGCGGATTTGGTCACCTGTGACGCCCAGGTGGTTGAGCACTTCCAGGGCGGTCCCATCGCCCTGGCGCGCCAGTCCCAACAGGATGTGATGGGTGTCTATCCGGGCGTCCCCCCGGCGCCTGGCTTCATCCCCAGCCAGCTCGAGCACCCGCTTCGTGCGGGGAGAAAGATCAAGTTCTGTGCCAAACAGCGACGGGCGCCGGCGTGCAGTGGACAGCCGCTCCACCCAATGCTGCACGTCACCCGACTGCAACCCCAGTTCATGCAACACACGACCGGCGATCCCTTCCTGTTCGCCCAGCAGACCCAGCAAGAGATGTTCTGTGCCGATCTGCACGTGGTGCATTCGCTCGGCCTCTTCCTGCGCCAGCTTCAACGCGCGCCGGGCCGAATCGGTAAAGTATTTCATCAACTTATCCATAGCCTGATCACCCGGTATGCCCATCTACATCCGTCCATTTACAACAGATCACAACACCTCTTGTCCATCTGCGTTGGCGAGCCCTTCGTTTTCTGCCCGGCCGAGGGTCTCAGACAGCGCGGCCGAGAGCGAACTGGCGGGTTCAGGCTGCTCAGCCGCCAGCATCGCCTTCCAATCCCGCTCCAGGTACTCCCCCTGGGCGGCTTGCTTGAGGCTCAGCGCCATGCGGTGGCGCGTGCGATCTACGCCGATCACGCGCAGCGTGACGACCTGTCCAGGCTGGATGACGTCTCGAGGATGGATGACGGGACCCTCGTCGAGTTCCGATACGTGAATCAGTCCTTCGACTGCTTCGTCGCCGACGATGCTGGCAAAGGCCCCCCACTTGGTGAGGCGCGTGATGATCCCTTCGACCAATTGTCCTTCCTGGTATCGCTCTTCGATGGAAGCCCAGGGGTCAGGCTGCAACCGCTTGAGGCTCAGTGCCACTCGCTGGCGTTCCCGATCCACACCCAATACGTAGACTTCGACCTGCTGTCCCACCTCGACCACTTCGCGGGGATGGGCGACTCGCTTCCAGGACAGTTCAGACAGGTGCACCAATCCATCCATGCCGCCCAGGTCAACGAAAGCGCCAAAGTCGGCCAGATTGATGACTCGACCCTGGCGCACCTCCCCTTCCGTCAATTCGCCCAACAGTTTCTCGTGTTGGCTCTTGCGCCAATCGCGCACGGCGGCCCGCTCGGAGAGGATTAGCCGGTTGCGCTTGGGGTCAACCTCGATCAGTTTCAACTGGAGGGTCTCACCGATCAGACCCGCCCAACGATCGTCGCTGTCTGGATTGGTGGGGGCTTGGTCCGTAAGGTGCGCAGCACCCAACTGTGAGCCTGGCACGAATCCTCTCAGGTGCCCAATCTGCACGATCACGCCACCCTTGTTGCAGCCGGTGACTTGCCTCTCGGTGATCTCCTGGCTTTCGAGAAGGCGCTGCGCCTCACGCCATTCCCGCGCCGTCTGAGCGCGGGAGAGAGACAGGATGATGTTACCGTTGCTATCCTCTGAATCTACCACGCAAACCAGCACTTCTTCGCCCAGGCGGATCGCGTCGCGGTCCGCCGGTGACATCCTCTCCAGGTCTTCCTCCGGTACCGTGCCCTCACACTTGGCGCCGATGTCCACGATGACCTCGTTGGGGCTGACGCGGACCACGACTCCCGGGACGACCTGCCCGCGTTGCAGACGCTGGCAAGATAGATACTGTTCCAGCATATCTGCCATTGAATCCGTCCCCTGGTGGACGGACGAGTCCGTGCTTGTGCCCCGCTCAGGCGTGCTCCATTCGGCAGGCATTTGTCCACTCCCCCGTTTAAGATGCCCTGTTATTATATGCCGTTTAGTGAGAACCGCAAGCGCGCTCAAGTCCGTCAACTTGCCAGGCGCGGCGGCGTCGTGTAGAATGGTGCGAAATACAGTCCACCGGCCCCGTCAACCCCCTGCTCTCCAACCTCCAACCTCCAACCTCCAGGCCACGATTGAGTGGGAGTGAGATGATCGAATTGGGCTACGTCCTGCGCCGCGCATGGGAGATCACCTGGCAGCACAAGGTGCTGTGGCTGTTGGGATTCCTGGTCAGCCTGGGCACGGTGGGCGCGCGCCTGGCGGCCGCTGCCAGCGGCCGCTGCCAGCGTCTGGCACAAGAGTTGCCGCCGGAAGTGCAACGGGCCCTCGCCGATTGGCTCTCCAGTTCCTACTTCACGGCTACACTGGCAGCCCTGGCGTTCCTCGTGCTCGTCGTCGTCCTCGGGCTGGCGCTGCTGGGTGCGCTGGGGCGGGCGGCGCTGGTGGACCAGGTGCGCGCCGCGGAAGAGCGCGGCAGAGCGAACCTGCCGGACGGTTTCCGGGCCGGCGGGCGTTACCTCTGGCCGACCTTCTTCATCCGCCTGCTCCTGGGCCTGCCGGTGGGCGCGGTGGCGTTGGCCGGGGCGCTCCCGGTGGTCGGAACGTCGTTCCTGGTGGCCGGGCAGGAGCGGCCTGAGGTGATTGTGCCCGGTGCCTTCGGCATGTTGGCTGCGCTCCTGGCTTGCCTGCTTCCTGCCACGTGCCTGGGTGTGCTACTCTCGGCCCCCGTCGGCGTCCTGCAGAGGCTCGCCGTGCGGGCGTGTGTGCTCGAGCGGCTGGGCGTGCGCCCCAGTATCCTGCGGGCCTGGACCATGCTGCGGGAGCACCTGGGGCGGCTGGCCCTGGTATGGCTGATGCTGACGGGTGTGGGAGTCGGGGTGCTGGTCGTCGTTGGGCTGCCGCTGGTGTTGGCCGAGATGTTGCTCATCACAGCCGCCTTGCTGATGGCCATCGCCTCTCCGGCGCTGGTCTTCGCGCTGCTGTTGGTCGCCGGGCCGGGGGCATGGTTGGTGGGGGCTGCCGTCACCAGCGTCGTGGAGACCTTTACTTCGGCCGTGTGGACGCTCGTGTACCGCGAAATGACCGGGTTGGGACTGACCGGGGAAGAGATGCTGCCGGCTGCGTGACCGTCTATTGCGTCGGCGCTGAGGTAGCAGTATAATTCACGACGAGCAAATACTGGGGAGGTAGGGTGATGTCGGCAGTACAGGTTAGTTCCCATGCGATGGTTACGCTCAGTGTGGCTGAATTGGAAGGGCTCATCCGGCGTTTAGTGCGGGAGGAGATGCTCCATGCGTTCGAGGCGTGGGACTTCTATGAGGAGCCGACGGTCATTGAGCCAGGATCGCCGCTTGACGAGGACTTGAGCGAGTTGATACGAATGAAGGAGGAAGGAAGCCTTCATTTGCTGACACATGCTGAGGTCTGGGGAGCAGATGAAGGTTCAGGCTGAATACACCCCTCTCTTTGAGAAGAACCTCAAGCAGTATCACAGCCTGCGCTGGCGAGTTCGCAGCAAGGTGGACCGTGTTCTGCAAGATCCGTACGATCGGTCCCCACGATCGCGCGTATGCTCTCCGAGAGGAGTTGGGTGATTACGCCGCATAGGTCTATTCCCGCCACGATCGAGCCTGTTGTCAGCGCACTGCGCGTTGCCGGCGGCGTGCGCCTGGAAGACGCCGGACCGGGTGCCATAGCCATGACCCCACCGCCGCGGGTCGCCCGTGGTCGGGAGGGTGAGCGGCTGCTCGTCCTCTTGGACCTGGTCGGGCCGGCGTCGCCCCACCTCTACCGCGAACTGCGCGAGGCGCTGGCACAGACCTATTGGTCCACTACCGGCAGCATCACGGCCGCTCTCCGCCGGGCCGCCGCCGCGGCCAACGGCCACCTGCTGCGTGCCAACTTGCGCTCCGCTCCCGCCGGCCGCTGCAATGGGCATCTGCTCTCTGCCGCCCTGCACGGCGATGATCTCTTCATCCTCCAGGCCGGCTCCGCCCGCGCCTGTTTCTTGCGCGGAGAGTACCTGGTGTGCTTTTCTCGTGCTGGGGAACCTCCTCCCCTGGGACGCGGCCCGCTGGCCGACGTGCGCCTCTACCATACCTTCGTTGCTCAGGGGGACACGCTGCTCCTCTCCTCCTCGACCTTGATCCGGGAGGTGGGGGACGCCGGGTTGGCCCGTGTACTATCCCTGCCCCAGGTGCCGGCGGTGCAGGAGGGGTTGGAACAGGTGGGGGCGGGAGCCGACTTTACGGCGCTGGTCGCGCGCTGGGCTGTGCCAGAGGAACCACCACCCGCCCGTGAGGCCCGTCGGCCCTCCGTGCGCGCCAGGCGTGAACCGTCTCAGCCTCCTGCCCGTTTCGAACCGCAACCACCCTCCCTGCTCTCTCGTCCCGAGCCTCGTCCCGAGCCTCAGCCATCCCGCCCCGCTCCCCGCGTCGAGCGTGAGCCGCGCCTACCTGCTCCGCGCGCCGAACGCGAGTCGCCACCCCGGCCAGAGCGCCGGGTGCATCCGCGGCCCACCCGCCGGCCGGGGCCGACGGTCGGAGCACGCCTGGCGGGGGGGGGCCGCGCGGTTGGGCGCGGGATGGCCGCCGCTGGTGGGTGGGTGGCCGGGGGAGTGAGCACGCTGTTCCGCTCCATGCTCCCCGGCCCCGGGCGGCAGGCCCGGCGCCGCGCCCGGGCGGCCCGCCCCCGCCCGGCCCGTGCGGTCCCCAAAGAGAACCGCACGGCCATGATGCTCGTCGCGGTCGCCATTCCGGTGGCGTTGGCCATCGCCGTGGCGCTGGCATACCTGTCGTTGGGGGCGGAGGCGCGGGTCCGTGGTTTCATCAACCAGGCGCAGGGGGAGGTCACGCTGGCCCAGGCTGTTCCAGACAAGCCGGAGGAGGCCCGGCCCCATTGGGAGGCGGCCTGGGAGCAGGCCGGCGCTGCCCTGGCCCTGCGGCCCGACGATCCAGTCGCCACGACGCTGCAGTCCCAGGCCCGCACGGCGCTCGATCTCCTCGACGGCATCGTCCGCCTGCAGCCGGTGCGGCTGTGGGATTTCGGACCGGGCAGTGTGCCGCGCCGACTGGTCGTCCACGGGCAGACCGCCTTCGTCCTCGATCCGGCAGGAGGGTGGGTGGCTCAACTGACGCTGAACCCGACCGGGGATGGCGTGATCGAGCAGGGGGATGCACCGATCCCCGTACGGACTGGCCAGCGACTCGGCGAAGGAGAGGTGGGAGATTTGGTGGACCTCACCTGGGTCAGCCTGGGAGGGGAACGGCAGACGAGTGGCCTGCTGATCCTCGAACAGGACGGAGCGTTGATAAATTACGATCCGGCATGGGTGGATGAAGGGGGGATCTCCAGGTTGATGCGCTCCTTCCTGGGCACGTCGCCCGCGTCGCCCAGGTCCATTGGCTCCTACGGAGGTCGCCTGTACGTGCTAGACACCGGCGACAATCAGGTCTGGCGCTATGATGCTCGAGGGGATACGTATCCTGAGCGCCCTGATCGCTACTTCGTCGCTCCACCGCCCAAGTCGCTGGCCGGCGCGCTGGACATGGCGATCAATGGCCACGTCTATGTCCTCTACCGCGATGGGAGCGTGCTCCAGTTCCTGCAAGGCGAGCACCAGCCTGCCTTCAACGTGCACGGCCTGCCCGACAATATCGTTCAGGCGGTCGCACTGGCCGTGGATCCGGACGGGGATAGGGGTGCGGTCTACGTGGCCGACCGAGGCGGCCGGCGAGTGGTGGTGTTGGGGCCTGACGGGGCCTTCCAGGCGCAACTCCAGGCCGACCGGGCCTTCGATGCGCTGGAGGCGCTGGCGGTGGACGAGGCGGCCAGGCGGCTGTACGTGGTCAGTGGTGGAACCCTCTTGGCAGCATCACTACCCTGATTGCTGCAATCGTGCTATAATCGGCAGTCGTCCTGAAAACATCTTCACTCTGAGGGATTTTGATCATTTTGGCACCGCTGCGGGCCGGTTTTGGGGTGCGCTTGGGTACCCAGAACTGACGGGCGGTGCTATTGCCGGGAGGGCAATCGTGCGGCGCAATGCAAAGCGGGTCTGGCGTGTGAACAACGTGGCTCAGCAACTCTTCACGGTAGGCCTGATTTTACTCTTCTTGCTGATCGCCGGTGTGGCGGGGCTGTTTGTCTTTGACCAGGTGCGAAAGTTCATCGCCGCTTCCGACATCCTGCCCAACTTCACGATCGAACACAATGACGAGACCGGCGGCGTGGTGTTCGAGCCGGGGAAACCGCTGCCACGCTGGGAAGGCACCGAGCGGGTCAACGTGCTGCTGATGGGCATTGACCAACGCGAGAACGAACAGGGCCCCTGGCGCACCGACACCATGCTGGTGCTGACGATTGACCCGGTCACGTTGAGCGGTGGCATGCTCTCCATCCCGCGCGACCTGTGGGTGCCCATCCCCGGATACGAGGAGGGGCGCATCAATACCGCTCACTATCTCGGTGACGTCTACGACTACCCCGGCGGCGGCCCGGCGCTGGCGGCCAAGACGGTGCAATACAACCTGGGAGTCCCGCTCCACCACTATGCACGCTTCAACTTTACTGCCTTCGAACGGCTGGTGGACCTCATCGGCGGGGTTGACGTCTACGTGGAGGCGGAAATCTCGGACCCGGCCTATCCTGACGAAGGGTACGGCTACGACCCGTTGTACATCTCGGCCGGCTCGCAGCATTTCAACGGCGAGATGGCGCTCAAGTACGCCCGCACGCGCCATAGCGCTGGCGGTGACTTTGACCGCGCCAAGCGCCAGCAGCAGGTCGTCATAGCGGTGTTCGAACAGGTCACACGGCTCGACTTGCTGCCACAACTGGCCCAGCGCGCACCGGAATTGTGGCAGACGCTACAAGACTCTGTCGTAACGGACCTGACGCTGGACCAGGTCATCGCGCTGGCGAAACTGGCGAGCGAAGTAAAGCCTGACAACATTCGCTACGCCGTGGTTGACGAAAACTACACCCAGTTCTGGTCCACGCCCGACGGCCAACAGGTGTTGATACCGCTGCGGGATCGCATCCGGGAACTGCGGGACTATATCTTCACCACGAGCGCCCCCATGCCCCAGCAGGAAGAAGACCCGGCGGCCCGTTTGAAGGCTGAAGGGGCCACCATCGAGGTGCTGAATGGAACGGCGCAGGAGGGGCTGGCGGGGCTCACCTCCAGTCGTCTCCAGCAGCAGGGCCTGCAGGTGGCACGTACCGATAATGCCGATCGCTCCGATTATGCCGAGTCGTTGATCATCGTCTACACGGGCAAGACCTATACGGCCGAGTACATCGCCCATGTCCTCGGCCTCCCGCTGACGGCCGTGGTGCACGGGGGAGCCGACTCGAATGCCCAGTACGACCTCTCCGTCATCCTGGGCGCCGACTACCAGCCGTCGGTGCCACCGCGGCAGCAGTAACCTCCCGCTTATGTGCTCCGGGTGTGCTCCGGGCGGCCCCCAGTCCGCTTATGTGCTTCGGGCGGACAACAGTCCGCCCGCCTCCTCTCTTGCCTGCTCGCCTCTTGCCTGCTTGAGGCGGCCCCCAGTCCGCTTATGCGCTTCGGGCGGACAACAGTCCGCCCAGCAATCGGGCCTACACGACGTTGTACTCGACGATCTCTCTCCCCTCCTCGAACCGGTCCAGGTCTAGCGACGTAATGTCCAGCGTGTGAGCCGCGCCGTCCATGATCTCTTCTGCCAGCAGCAACCCGCACGCCGGGCCGTGCTGGAATCCATGGCCGCTAAAGCCCCCGATGCAGTAGAACCCTTCCACCTGGCGGATACGGCCCAGGATAGGGTGCGCATCGGGCGAAACCTCGTACAGCCCGGCCCACCGGCTGGCCAGCCCGGCCTGCTCCAGGATGGGCATGCGCTTCATGCTTGCCTCCAGGTGCACCAACTCCCACTCCTGGTCCACCGACTGGTCAAAGTCCACTGGCTGATTGGGATTGGACATGCCGGTCAGGATGGCCGGCCCTTCCCGGTGAAAGTACAGCGACTGGGCAAAGTCAATCACGAACGGAAAGTCGGGCGGGACCTCTGGGATGGGGTCGGTCACGACGATCTGGCGGCGCACCGGCTGGATGGGAATCTCCACCCCGGCCATCCGGCCGACGACGCTGACCCATGGTCCGGCGGCGTTGACCACGACGGGTGTCGCTACTTCCCCATACGGAGTGACGACGCCGCGTATCAGTCCCCCTTCGACGTGCAGGCCGGTCACCTCGACGTCGGTCAACAGTTTGGCCCCCAGCCGCCGCGCTCCCGAGGCGTACCCCTGGGTGACGCTGTTGGGGTCGGCCAGCCCATCGCGGGCGTGGAAGGTCCCGGCCAGCACTCCCTCCAGGTTGATGAGCGGCGCCATCTCGGCGATCTGTGCCGGCTCCAGCCACTCTGTCTGTACACCCAGCCGGTGCTGCATCTCCACGTTCTGGCGAAAGACCTCCACATCCTGCTCGTTGGTCAGCAGGAACAGGTAGCCACAATAGCGCAGGCCAATCGGCTGGCCCAATTCCTCCTCGAAACGATCCAGCATCGGCAGGCTGAGCATGGAGAGACGGACGTTGATCTCGGTGCCGAACTGGTAGCGGATACCGCCGGCGCATCTGCCGGTGGCCTGCATGCCGAAGAAGGACTCCCGCTCCAGTAGCAACACGTCGCGGCCACCCTTGAGCGCCAGGTGATAAGCAGCGCTGGTGCCCATCACCCCGCCGCCGACGATGACCACGTCAGCCGTCTGGGGCAGGTCCATCCTAGCCCCCTTTCTTGCTGCGCTGCTTGTAGGCTCGCACGTAGCGCATGGCGTAATCGTCGCGCCCCAGCAGCAGGTCGGCCGCCAGGATCGCCGGGCGCACCTTGGCCACGTCCACGATGGGGCAGTTGACGCCGCTCTGGATGGTCATGGCCAGGAAGGCCCAGTTGACCACCTCCCGCTCCGGCAGGCCAAAGGAAACGTTGCTGGCCCCCAGCGTCATGTTGACCCCCAGTTCCTGGCGCACCATCTGGATCGTCTCCAGGGTGACTGACCCCGCGCGGGACTCGGCTCCCACTGTCAGCGCCAGGCAGTCAATGAGAATATCCTCCCGCGGAATGCCCAACGCCTCTGCCCGCTCGACGATCTTGCGGGCCACCGCCAGGCGCTTTTCAGGCGTGGGGGGGATTCCCTCGTCGTCCATCGCCAGCCCGATGACGGCCGTCCTGTACTCGGCCACCAGCGGTAACACGCTCTGCAGCCGGGCTTCCTCGCCGTTGACGGAGTTGATGAGCGGCTTGCCTTCCGGCGCCAGTTGCCGGTAGACGGCCAGGGCAGCCCGCAACGC